>CAJYBN010000061.1 GCA_913064925.1 uncultured Peptococcaceae bacterium | reverse complement strand
GTTACGGCCACCAGGGCACAAATCGAACAACTGGTTAAAGCCGGCTGCGAAATCGTTCGGGTTGCAGTGCCCGACGCTGCGGCCGCTCGGGCACTGCCGAAGATAAAAAAAGGGCTGACCGTACCCCTGGTGGCTGATATTCATTTTGATTACCGGCTGGCTCTGGCTGCTATCGACGCCGGCGTGGACGGCTTGCGCATAAACCCGGGCAACATTGGCGGTGCTGACCGGGTAGCGGCGGTGGTGCAGGCGGCTAAGCGGAAGAATGTGCCCATTCGCATTGGCGTCAACGCCGGGTCGCTGGAAAAAGACTTGCAGGGCGAGGAAATAACACCGCAGGCCATGGTGGAAAGCGCATTGCGGCAGGTGGCACTGTTGGAAAAATTAGATTTTACCCAGATAAAGATATCCCTTAAGGCTTCGGACGTACCGCTTATGCTACAGGCTTACCGGATTTTGGCCGAAAAAGTGGATTATCCTCTGCACATCGGGGTTACCGAGGCGGGAACGGTATTTGCAGGCAGCATTAAATCCGCCGTTGGCATCGGCATATTGTTGTGGGAAGGTATCGGCGATACCGTCCGAGTTTCGTTGACCGGCGATCCTGTGCAGGAAGTACGGGCGGCCTATGAGATTTTAAAAACGCTGGGGTTGAGGCGCCGCGGCGTCGAATTGATATCCTGCCCCACCTGTGGCAGAACGCAGATAGACCTGGCCCGGATCGCCGCTGAGGTGGAAGCCAGGCTGGCCGGGTTAACCCACCCGCTGCGGGTGGCTGTAATGGGTTGTGCGGTTAACGGGCCGGGTGAGGCCAGGCATGCCGACGTCGGTATTGCCGGAGGTAAGGGGGAGGGACTTATTTTTCGCCAGGGCCGCGTCATTAGAAAGGTTAGGGAACAAGACCTGGTGGAGGAATTGATGAAAGAAATAGATACCATAATTAATGGAGGGAATTCGGCATGAGAGTTTCACAGTTGCTGGTTCCAACCTTGCGGGAAGTGCCGGCAGAAGCCGAGGTAGTGAGCCACCAGCTTTTAATGCGCGCGGGCTTTATCCGCAAGGCGGCGGCTGGCATATATACTTTATTGCCCTTGGCTTGGCGGGTCGTGCATAAAATTGAGCGTATTATCAGGGAGGAGATGGATAAGCAAGGAGGGCAAGAAATTTTAATGCCCATCATGCAGCCGGCGGAATTGTGGCAGGAGTCGGGACGCTGGGATGTTTATGGTCCTGAATTGTTTCGGCTCAAGGACAGGCACGGCAGAGATTTTTGCCTCGGTCCCACCCATGAGGAGATTATCACCGACTTGGTAAAGGGCGAGGTTAATTCATATAAGCAGCTGCCTTTGTTGCTGTACCAGATCCAAAACAAGTACCGGGATGAACGGCGCCCCCGGTTCGGCCTGATGCGCGGCCGCGAATTTATCATGAAGGATTTGTATTCCTTTGACAAGGATGAGGCGGGTTTGGATATAAGTTACCGCAAAATGTTCGAGGCATATACTAACGTGTTCCGGCGCTGTGGGTTGCAGTTCCGACCCGTGGTGGCCGATTCAGGAGCCATCGGTGGGAGCGATACCCATGAATTTATGGTGCTGGCGGAATCAGGCGAAGCCACTATTGTTTACTGCGATAACGAAGGGTGCGATTACGCTGCCAACGAGGAGCGGGCCGAATCCGTAACTCCCGTCGCTTCCCCCGGCGAGGCACCGGCCAAGCTGCAAAAGGTAGTCACGCTGGGCTGCCGGACCATTAATGAAGTTGCATCTTTTTTAAACATTTCGCCACAAAAAATGATTAAAACCATAATTTATTCCACTGACAAAGAAACTGTCGCGGCTATGGTCAGGGGCGACCGCGAAGTTAACGAGGTAAAATTGTACAATGCTTTGGGTTGTATCAGGCTAGATATGGCGGATGACGAAACAGTGGCGCGTATTACCGGCGCGTCTCCCGGTTACGCGGGTCCCGTCGACCTGGAAGGCGTGCGCCTGGTGGCCGACCACGAGGTAATGGCTCTGATCAACGCTGTTTGCGGTGCCAACGAGGACGATCACCACCTGGTCAACGTTAACCCGGGTCGGGATTTCCGTCCCCATCTGGTGGCTGATATCCGGCTGGTCAAGGCGGGCGACCCCTGTCCCGTTTGCGGTGCGAGCTTGCGCGAGGTCAAGGGCATAGAAGTAGGCCAGATTTTCAAGCTCGGGGACAAGTACAGCAAGGCGCTGGGGGCCACCTTCCTCGATGAAAACGGTCAGGCCCGGCCTTTCATTATGGGATGTTACGGCATTGGTGTTACCAGAACCATGGCTGCCGCAGTGGAACAAAATCACGACGACCGGGGAATCATCTGGCCGGTGCAAATCGCTCCTTATCATGTCATCGTGGTGCCGATCAGCACCAAAGACGAGGAACAGGTTGCCGTTGCCGAACAGATTTACCGCCGGCTCAATGAAGCCGGCATAGAAACCGTAATCGACGACCGCCCGGACAGGGCAGGGGTAAAATTTAAGGACGCCGACCTTGTGGGTTATCCTCTGCGCATTAACGTAGGGTCCAGGGGCCTGGCTACCGGCGAAGTGGAACTATACCTGCGCCGCGAAGGTTCCATCACTATGGTGCCCGTTGAGGGGGTGGTTGAGGCGGTGCAAAATGCGCTGAAAACCATGGGATACACGACGTAAGTATAGTATTAAGAAGTTAAGTATAGTAGATGTATATTCATTTATCATTGCAACGGCCGGCGGTAAGTGTCGATCCGGCTATGGGGGTGGGGCATTGGTTGCGGAAAATGAAGTGATCCTGCGCATGACTCTGGCGGTTATTTTAGGCGGCATGATAGGCCTGGAGCGGGAGCGGCTGCATGTGGGTTTTAAGACTTATTCCGCAGGTTTTCGTACGCATATACTCGTATGCGTTGGCTCTGCCTTGGCCATGGTTGTTTCAGAAAATCTCCATTTCCAGTTTAAGGGTGATGCCGCCAGGGTAGCGGCTCAGGTGATTAGCGGCATCGGTTTTCTCGGTGCCGGTGCTATTTTGCGCGAAGGTTTTCTGGTTCGCGGTTTGACTACCGCCGCCAGCCTGTGGGTAGTTTGTTCCATCGGGCTGGCCGTGGGTGCCGGCTATTATTTCGCCGCCAGCCTAAGCTGCTTGCTGGTGCTGTTTGCCCTGGTGATTTTAGGCACCATCGAGGATTTTGTGCGCAGTAAAAGAACCTTTGACAGCATTAACATCGTGGTGGGGAACCGCCCGGAAGTTTCCACCATAGTAAAGTCAGTACTGGATGCGCATCATTTAAACATTGAAAGTATCGAAATAAAAAAATTGGATGACCGGCAAATCTTGGAGATATCTTTAAACATTCCGCCCCAGGTAAACAAAATGGAACTAATCAATGAGCTGGCCTCTTTGCCGGGCGTGCACCGGGTAGAGCACAGGATGTAAAAAAATGTAAAAATAACTACCTTGTCAAGGGATAACTTTTATAGTATAATTAGCTTTGGTTTATGCTTATCGTCAGTAGAGCGGAGCCGTTAATTTCGATTCCTTCGCCTGTTCGCCTGTTATTGAAGAGTGGGTAAAGCCCACTCTTTCGTCTTATACTAAAAGAAATCGAGCTATTCCAGGAGGGCGACCAATGAAAAAAGGTAAGGTGGTTGCGGTGGTGGAGGAGATAGTAGCCCCGGTAGTATCCGCCTTGGGCTTGGAACTGGTTGATATCACTTTTACCAAGGAAGGGGGCCGTTGGTTCTTAAGGATTTTTATTGACAAGCCCGGCGGCGTCGGGCTGGACGACTGCCAGGAGGTTTCGGAAAAAATAGACCCGCTGCTGGACGAGCAGGATCCCATACCCCAATCGTATACCCTGGAAGTTTCATCTCCGGGCCTGGAAAGGCCGCTGAAAAAGCCGGCCGATTTTGAGAGGTTTACAGGGAAAAAAATCAACTTGAGCACTTTTGGCCCGATAGAGGGCAGGCGTAAATTTAAAGGGCGGCTAATTGCGGCCAACGGTCATTCCGTCACTCTGCAGGTAGCAGGACAGGACGTTGTAATACCCATGGAACAAATAGCTGCAGCCCGCTTGGTGGCGGAATTATAACGGTGGAGGGAGCGGTATGAATACCGAGTTTTTACAAGCTTTAAAGGATTTGGAAAAAGAAAAGGGCATTTCCGTGGATGTGCTGCTGGAAGCTATTGAGGCAGCGTTGCTTTCCGCTTACAAGAGGAACTTCGGTTCCTTGCAGAACGCCAAGGTGCACATTGACCGGGAAACGGGTGACTGCAAGGTTTACGCGCGGCGAACCGTTGTGGAAACGGTGGAGGACCCGCGGGTGGAAATTTCCCTGGGAGAAGCTCGTGCCATGGATCCCCGGTACAACATAGATGATGTGGTAGAAACTGAAGTTACGCCGCGGAACTTTGGGCGCATTGCTGCCCAGACCGCCAAGCAGGTGGTGGTGCAGCGCATTCGCGAAGCTGAGCGTAATATTATTTACGAAGAGTTTGCCAACCGGGAAGGCGATATTGTTACCGGGATTGTGCAGCGCATCGAACAGAGGAATGTCTATATCGAACTGGGGAAGACGGAAGCTATATTGGCTCCGTCAGAACAAATGCCTGGTGAAACCTACCGGCAGGGTGACAGGATCAAGGCCTATATCGTGGAGGTGAGGAAAACAACCAAGGGGCCGCAAATATTCGTCTCCCGCACTCACCCGGGTCTTTTGAAAAGGCTTTTCGAGCTGGAAGTGCCCGAACTTCAGGAAGGAGTAGTGGAATTAAAGTCTGTGGCCCGTGAGGCTGGCTATCGCTCTAAAATTGCCGTTTATTCCAGGAACGAAAACGTGGACCCGGTGGGTGCATGCGTTGGTCCCAAGGGCATGCGCGTGCAGACCATTGTAAACGAGTTGAATGGAGAAAAAATAGATATTATTAAGTGGGATCCCGACCCGTCTAAATTTGTGGCCAGCTCTCTAAGTCCGGCAAAAGTGGTGGCCGTAGAAATTTGGGAGGAAGAAAAAGTGGCCAGGGTGATCGTTCCAGATTACCAGCTCTCACTGGCCATTGGTAAAGAAGGACAAAACGCTCGTTTGGCAGCCAAACTGACAAACTGGAAGATAGATATAAAAAGTGAAAGCCAAATGGCGGAATTATACCCCGATTACGAAGACTTGTTTTCGGAAGAATATGTGGAATAGGGGGGTGCGGGTATGCCTAGAGCGAGAAAAATACCGCAGCGTATGTGTGTGGGCTGTCAGGAAATGAAGCCGAAAAAGGAATTGATCAGGGTGGTGCGCACACCCGAGTTTGCTGTTGAACTGGATTCCACGGGTAAAAGATCGGGGCGGGGCGCTTATATTTGCCCCAACATGGAGTGCCTGGAAAAGGCCTTGAAGGGAAAAAGACTGGAAAAGGCCTTAAAACAATCTATTACTCAGGAAATAAAAAACGAATTACTGAAGAGGTTGCAGCAATGATGGCCGGCAGGGTTGCCCAGATGATCGGTTTATGCAGGCGGGCCGGTAAAGTGGTTAGTGGCGAAACTGCCGTCGAGCACTGCATCATGCGTAATGAAGCCAAGATGTTGATATTGACCCGTGATGCCGCGACACGCAGTCGGGAAAAGTACATGCGGCTGGCCAGGGAAAAAAATATACCGGTTATCTGTTGTTTTACCAAAAGCGAACTGGGAGATTTGCTGGGAAAGGCACCCCGTACTGTGGCGGCGATCACTGATGAGCAAATGGCCAGGGGTATTGCCGGAACCAAGGAAAGGGGAGAGGCCGGCTTGTATACGCTTTAAACATTCGGAGGTGATGACTTGTATGGCTAAAAAACGAGTTCACGAATTAGCCAAAGAGCTTAACATAGGAAGCAAAGAGCTATTGGATCAACTGGCCCGCCTAGGCATTAGCGTGAAGTCGCATATGAGCACGCTGGAAAACGCGGAAATACAGCGCATAAAAAACCATTACTCGGCTCTTAAAGACGGGTCGGACGAAAAAACAGGGCCTGAAACCGAACAGCGCGGCGGCGAAAAGCCCAAAGCGTCCCAGCGCAAGAAAACAAACTTGGCAGACCGCGGCCCCGGGCTGGTGGATAGGGTCCCCGCCAGGCCGCCGGACCGCAGGTTTGCGGAAAGGCCCTTGCGCGCGCCTTCCGGCAGCACGGGTAAGGGCGGGGCGGCCCTCAAGAAGCGCCGCGACGCCGATGCCAGGTCTGGGCCACAGGCCATGCCCCTCAAAGGGAAGTCCGGGCATGCGCCGGTAGATCGCCCTGTGCAGGAACAGGGACAGCCGCAGGTCGTAAAAAAGCCGGTTGAGCAGGCCGGGTCCGGTTCACTGCGGGACCGGGGGGGAACGGATAACCGCGGCCTGACTATGGGAGATAAAGGCGGGGCCAGGCAACCGCAACGGTTGCCCAAAACCCATGACCGGGCCAGCGTTTCTGGTTTTCGAAACAGCGGGCTGGGTAAAATTAAGTCGGTTGAAAAGTCCAAACCGGATAAAATTAAGGTACTGGAGAAAACCAAGGCTCAGGAAAGGGTCAAGCAGGTAGAAAAACATGCTTATCGCGAAAAAAGCGGCAGGGCGGGTTTCGACAAGGACGGGTACAGGGAACTGCGGGCTGAAAAAAGTGGCATAGCTAAAAAGGCCGACAGAAAAACCGGGAAAAAAGCTCAGACTACTCCTGCGCCTGTTCCCGCACAGGCGAAAAAGCCCATTACCATCGGAGAGTCCATTACTGTAAAGGCGCTGGCTGAGAAAATGGCTGTGGGCGCCGCTGAGGTTATTAAAAAACTCATGTCACTGGGTGTTATGGCTACCATTAATCAAGAAATTGACAGCGACACGGCTACCATCGTAGCCAATGAAATGGGCTTTGAAGTGGAAGTCAAGGTGGAAGTTGATAAAGAAGCTTTGTTGTGGCAACAGGATGCAGAAGACGATCCGGACTCCCTGCAGCCGCGACCCTGCGTGGTTACTATTATGGGACACGTGGACCACGGCAAAACGTCGCTGCTGGACGCCATACGCCACAGCAACGTGACCGCTTCGGAGGCGGGCGGCATAACGCAGCATATAGGTGCTTACCAGGTTGATTTCAAAGGGAAAAAGATTACCTTTGTCGATACCCCCGGCCACGAGGCGTTTACCGCCATGCGGGCTCGGGGCGCGAAGGTTACGGACATAGCTGTACTGGTGGTAGCTGCCGATGACGGAGTTATGCCGCAAACCGTAGAAGCCATTAATCACGCCCGAGCAGCACAGGTCCCTATTATCGTGGCCGTGAACAAAATCGATAAACCCGACGCCGACCCGGAAAAGGTTAAGCGGCAGCTCACGGAGTATAACCTTGTTGCCGAGGAATGGGGCGGGGATACCATATTCGTGGAGGTTTCGGCCAAAGAAAAAAGAAATCTCAACGAGCTGTTGGAAATGATCTTGCTGGTAGCGGAAATACACGAGTTTAAAGCCAACCCCAATCGCCCGGCCAGGGGTACGGTCATCGAGGCTGAACTGGACAAAGGCAGGGGACCGGTAGCCACTGTTCTGGTACAAAACGGCACCTTGCACGTGGGGGACTTCATCATTGCTGGCGTTGCTTACGGTAAAGTGCGGGCCATGATGGACCACACGGGGCGCAGGATAAAAGAGGCCGGACCGTCCATGCCCGTGGAGGTTTTGGGTTTCTCTGAAGTACCTCCCGCGGGAGAACCGTTCTTTGCCGTGGATGATGAAAAGCTGGGTAAGCAAATAATAGAAGAAAGGCAGATCAAAAAACGGCAGGAGGAGCTTAAAGCAACGCCTAAAGTTTCACTGGACGAAATTTTTACCCAGATCCGGGAAGGCGAGGTCAAGGAGCTTAACATCATCATTAAGGCTGATGTGCAGGGAACTGTAGAAGCTTTACGGCAATCCCTGGAGCAGATCAGCACCGATGAAGTGCGGCTTAATGTTATTCACGGCGGCGTTGGTGCCATCACCGAAACTGACATTATGCTTGCCTCCGCGTCCAACGCCATCGTTATAGGGTTCAACGTGCGACCCGATGTTAACGCTCGCAAGGCCATTGAGTCGGAAAAGGTGGATATCCGGCTTTACCGGGTGATATACGAAGCTGTGGAAGACATCAAAGCGGCCATGAGCGGACTGCTAGAACCCGAATACAAAGAGGTCGTACTGGGCCGTGCCGAAGTGCGCAAAACCTTCAAGGTGTCTAAAGTGGGGACCATTGCCGGTTGTTATGTAACCGAAGGCAAGATTACCAGGGATGCCGGTGTAAGGGTTATACGCGACGGGATTGTTATTCACGAAGGAAACCTTGAATCACTGAAACGCTTTAAAGACGACGTGCGCGAAGTAGTGCAGGGCTACGAATGCGGCATGACAGTAGAGAATTTTAATGATATCAAGGAAGGCGACCAAATTGAAGCCTTTACCTTGGAAGCAGTTAAACGCGAATTGGCCTAAAGGGAGGGATATTCCATGTCCCACCGGCCGGAAAGGTTGGCCGAGGCAATAAAAAAAGAGGTGTCCGACCTTTTTCAGGGGGAACTGAAAGACCCGCGTATCGGCTTTGCCACCATTACGGGGGTAGAAGTTTCCAGCGACTTAAAGCATGCCAAGATTTACGTCAGCGTTTTGGGCGGGAACGACGAGCAAGAATCCACGATGGCGGCCTTGAAAAAGGCCCAGGGATTTATACGCACCGAACTGGGACGGCGGATCAGGTTGCGGCACGTTCCGGAAATTACCTTTAAACTGGACAATTCCATAGAACACGGGGCCAGGGTGTTAAAGCTGCTGAACGAGGTCAAGAGCCGGCATGAATGAGCGGGAGAAGTTGTTATCCGACATAGCGCGAGCGTTGCGCAGGGCGGAAAATATTGGTCTCTGCGGGCATGTAATGCCGGACGGCGACTGCTTGGGCTCTGAACTAGCTTTAGGTCTGGCTTTGCGCAAGATGGGAAAGAAAGTGACACTCCTGAGCCCTGACCCCGTACCTCAGATGTATAATTTTCTACCCGGTGCAGGCGACATTCAGGTGCAGCTCAACGGGCAGCTCTGGTTTGATGTATTTGTTTCCGTGGACTGTTCGGTGCCGGACAGGTTAGGCTCTTTTAAAGACCTGCTTCACCATGCCGACCGAGTTGTCATTCTTGACCACCACGCGGGCTCAGCCAATTTTGGAGATTTTTTCTTGAATGATCCGCATGCCGGTGCTACGGGTGAAATAATTTACGACCTACTGCGCTTGCTTCCCGCGGCCATGGATCCGGAAGTGGCCACTTGTCTCTACGTGGCAATCATAACCGATACCGGGTCATTTCGTTACGAGAATACCGGGCCCGGAACGCACCGGTGCGTGGCAGACCTTCTTGATGCGGGTATACCCGCGGTGCGCGTCAATAAGTTGTTGTACGAGGAAAAACCGCTGGCCTGCCTGCAGGTGCTGGGTGAAGTACTGCAACACTTGAAAATCAGCGCATGCGGCAGGGTAGCCTGGTCGTCTGTGCCGAGGGAAATGCTGCACAGGTTTCGTGCCGCCGACGAGCACGCGGACGGCGTAATCGACTACTTGCGTATGATCAAGGGGGTGGAACTGGCGGTAGTTTTCCGCGAAATTGAACCGGCTAAATACAAGGTCAGTTTCCGTTCCAAGTATTACTTGGATGTAAACAAGCTGGCGGCTTATTTCGGCGGCGGCGGTCATATCCGGGCATCAGCATGCATCTTGGAGGGGAACCTAGCGGAAATTGAGGAGCATGTGATACAAACCGCTTTGTCGTCTTTGGAGGAAGCGGAAAAATGAACGGAGTGTTAAACACGCTCAAACCGCCCGGTATGACCAGCCACGACGTTGTAAAGGTCGTCCGCAAAATTACCGGTCAAAAAAAAGCGGGCCATACCGGAACCCTGGACCCGGGCGCTGCCGGCGTGCTTCCCGTTTGTCTCGGCAGGGCCACCCGCATCATACAGTACATGCAAAGCGATAAGAGGTACAGGGTGGAAGTAACTTTCGGCATATCCACCTCAACCCAGGACGCCTTTGGCGAAGTGGTGGAAACCGGCGATACGGCTGGACTCACCCCCGGTAAAGTGGAGCAATGCCTGGCCAGCATGCAGGGGCGCCAGCAGCAGGTGCCGCCCATGACTTCGGCGGTCAGGTACCGCGGGAAGAGGCTGTATGAACTGGCCAGGGCGGGGATTAAGGTAGTGAAAGAGCCACGCCCGGTCCAGATCCATGCTATTAATCTGGTGGACTTTTATTATGGCGCGTCAGGTTTACCCAAGGCCCTGCTGGATATTCACTGTTCCGCGGGTACGTACATTCGCACAATTTGCCACGATTTGGGGAAAAAGCTGGGCTGCGGAGCATTTATGTCATTTTTGTTACGTACCGGAGCGGGGATTTTTTCTTTGGAAAAAACCGTAACCCTTGAGCAATTAAAGGTGCTGCAGGAAAAAGAGGCGTTGAACAGAGCGGTGATAACCATGTCCGAGGCGCTTGCACACTTGACACCGGTTTTCGTGGAAGGGGCCGCCGTAGGTGCGATACGCAGCGGAAAACGGGTGATATTGCCTGCTTATACCGTCGGCAAGCACTTGTCTGCCAATCAAATGGTGCGCCTGGAGGGTCCGGCCGGCTTGATTGCTCTGGCTGTTGCCATGTATATTAAAAACAGCCCCGATCATTTGGCATTTCAGCCCGTTAAGGTGTTGGTTTAAGCAGTTTATGTGGAGGTTATAGGCAGTGCAGATTTACAGCAGCTGGCTGGGTATTAAGGAAAAGCACAATAAGCTGGTTATAGGGTTGGGCAATTTCGACGGGGTGCACTTGGGGCACCAGAAGTTGATTGGATCGCTGGTGGACAAAGCCTGGTCCATCGGCGGTACACCGGCGGTATTTACTTTTGTACCGCATCCCATGGTGGTTCTGAACCCTGACAAGGCGCCGCCGATGCTATTGCCGCTGGATGTGAAGCGTAAAATGTTTGCCCAGTTGGGGATAGAAGTTCTTATATGGATACCTTTTACCCGTGATTTTTCCCGCATGAGCCCTCAGGATTTCATAATTGCCGTTTTACATAAACATTTGGCAGTACACACCGTTTTCGTGGGATATAATTACACCTTTGGGCATATGGGCAGGGGTACGCCTGAATTATTGAAAGAATACGGTCAAAGCTTGGGCTTTGCGGTGGAGGTGATAGATCCCGTAACGGTGGACGGGCAGCCCGTAAGCAGCACTTTGATACGCAGCTTGTTGTCCGACGGGGAAATCGCCAAAGCCAGGAAATACTTGGGGTATTGCCCCTTGCTGGAAGGGGAAGTGGTTTGCGGTGAAAAGCGAGGCAACACCTTGGGTTTTCCCACGGCCAACCTGGAAATAGACTCTAACCTGCTGGTCCCCGCCAACGGCGTTTATTCTGTTAAGGCTAGGGTGGACAATAATGTGTTTATGGGCGTGGCCAATATAGGCGTCAAACCAACCTTCCACGGCCATGCTTCTGGCCGCACCGTGGAGGTGCACTTGCTGGATTTTTCCGGGAATTTATACGGCAAAAAGATGACGGTTTACTTTTTGCGACGCTTGCGAGAAGAAAGAAAGTTTGCATCGGTCAGGGAGTTGGTGGAGCAAATCCAAAGGGACATTAACGAAGTCCGTGGCGACGCTGCGGGACAGGCGTAAAGCAAGTATAAAAAGATGTGGGAAATAATATATTTTACTAAGTTTACTTGCTAAGTTTACTTGCCCAGCGGAATGTGCTACAATAAACCAAGCCGCGTGTAGCCGGGATAACGAGCCGTTCCCGAATTGATCCGAAGGGAGAGCGGTTATGTATATGGAGGTTCCCAAATTCGACGCGCCCGATGAAGAAATTAAAAAATGGCTTAACCATATTGCTCTGATTTGTCTTAGTGAAGATTTTCAGGCATTGAAAAAAGAACTGGAAAAAATATACCTACAATCCAACGTAGAAAACGTCCAGTTGGCAGCCTTTCGGGATGCTTTGTATGCCTTTCTGGCACAGGAAGAGGAGGAACTTATTTACCAAACAGGGGCCAAATGATATAAGCTGCCATGGAGATGAAAATAATCATTACTGAGCACGCGCGCAAGCGATTGCGTGACTTTCGCCAGGATAAGATTACCACCGCAGACATCATTAGCGCCGCCAGCGGCATACCGGGTCGAATTCCTACCGCGACGCGGTTCCGGGGATTTTTTGCCAAGTCGGGACGCATGTTTGACATCGTGGCAAAAGATATCCCAGCCGGCCGGCTTATCATCACCATCATCGGCAAGTAAAGAAGGTAATGGGTAGAACTGTTAGCTAGGGAATGCGTTTATCTCCGACGATTAACTTGGCTAACAGCGATTATTGCCAGGAGGAGGTGACACCGTGGGTTTATCGGTGAACGAGAAGCAGGTTGTTATCGACAACTTTAAGCTTCATGAGAACGACACCGGATCACCTGAGGTGCAAGTGGCGATACTTACTAAGCGCATCGACCACCTTACCGAGCATCTTAAGGTGCACAAGAAAGACCATCATTCTCGGCGCGGTCTATTGAAAATGGTGGGCCAACGCCGGGCATTGTTAAATTACCTGAAAAACCGCGATTATAACCGCTATCGCAACTTGATTGAAAAACTTGGTTTGCGTAAGTAATCTAAGAGCGGGTTTACACCCGCTTTTACATTTATGTTAACGCTTTCCATGCCAATGTATTTTTTATGATTTCGGCAGGATATAATATTAAATATGTAGAATAATCTATTTTTATTGTTGAATCAAAATTTGAAGCAATACTGCAATTGATTGCAAGAGGAAAGGAGGTAAACCGGTCTTATCGTTGGATACCTGGATCACGGGGGTAGTAAAGACCGGGATAAGGCGTTTGCTATGCAACGTAAATCGTTTCTAACTAAGGAAATAGAAATAAACGGCCAGAAGCTGGTGCTAGAAACGGGCCAGTTGGCCAAACAAGCGGGAGGAGCGGTTTTAGTTCGCTATGGAGAAACCGCGGTCCTGGTCACCGCCACCATGTCCAAGCGAATAAGGGAGGGTATAGACTTTTTCCCTCTAACCGTTGATTACGAGGAGAGGCTTTACGCGGTGGGCAAAATCCCCGGTGGGTTCATCAAAAGGGAGGGGCGTCCTAGTGAAAAGGCCACCCTTACGGCACGTATGATAGACAGACCTATCCGTCCGCTGTTCCCCAAAGGCATGCGCAACGAGGTGCAGGTTATCGCGCTGGTCATGTCAGTAGATCAAGACAGCCCCCCGGAAATTGCCGCCATGGTGGGGGCCTCTGCCGCGCTCCACATTTCGGAAATTCCTTTTAATGGGCCTATCGGCGGCGTGGTGGTCGGCCGAATAGGAGATAAGTTCATTATTAATCCCAATATCGAGCAGTCGGAAAAAAGCAGTATGCATTTGGTGGTTGCCGGCACGAAGGATGCCATTATGATGGTTGAAGCCGGTGCCAAGGAAGTGCCCGAAGAGATGATGCTGGAAGGGATTATATTCGGGCACCAAAAAGTGAAGGA
>CAJYBN010000060.1 GCA_913064925.1 uncultured Peptococcaceae bacterium | reverse complement strand
AATTTAGGTGATATCAATCCTCCATACCTGGTTGGGACCGTCAGCTTTTATCTCGCGCTTTTGGACAGGCTTTTTCGGCGGATTGTAGGCCGCTATCAAGTTGGCCTCTTTTAAAACCCGGTATGCACTGGACGGAGATGCATGAGCTATATTCTTGCGGCGCAGGTCTGTAAGCCAACTTGCAGTGGCGATATTCCGTCTTTAAAGGCCTGTCCAATTAGTGTCCATTTTTTTGGTTCTACGTTACCCGTTATGAAATATTAATACAGGTATCTTTTGCTGTAGTGCTCAATTCCTATATTGTCACCGCACCCGCCCCCTAAAGGAGGCGGGCTTGCCGGTTAACCCCGCAGGCCCGCTTTCGTAAGGAGGCAGGCCTATCGGCCTCCGGTGACTATTATGCCTGAAGGGAGCATACCCTTCCTGTCGCCCTCCGGGCGGCAGAGGTCCCCTGGGGTTTTCCCCGGACCTGAGTTATCCCGGTGATGCCACCGGCGGATCTCGCCCGAGTTTGCCGCACTGGCTCCGTGGAACGCCTGCAAAGGCTTCCCCGCCCGCTCATTTGGGGCGGGAGGTTCTAAACAGCCCCTGGGGAAACGGGGCAGTGAAGCGGACGTGTAAGCCGGAGATAACCTTGGCGACGGGCACAATCACGGGTTAGGGGCGATCCCGGCGCGCTTTATTTTAGCGCGCGTAAAACGCCTCTCCCCTAAGGGACCGGGAAACCGAAAGGAGTTGTGAATTATTGGTTCCCGTTTACGTCATCAACAAGCACGGCAAGCCCCTCATGCCCTGCGGCCCCCGTAAGGCGAGGGTTCTGCTCAAACAGGGAAAAGCTAAAGTATTCCGTTACGTTCCCTTTACCATCCAGCTTCTCCATGGTTCAAGCGGCTACCGCCAGAAAATATACGCCGGCCGTGATCGGGGTCTCACCCAGGGCATCATTGCCTGCCGGGAGGATGGTAGGGTCCTTCTTCGCTTTCAAGTGACCGGCAGGATAGACATTTCCGAACTGCTTTACTGGCGCGCCTGCCTGCGCCGCAGTCGCCGGAATCGCAAGACCGGCTATCGTCCCTGCAGAAACAAAAACCGTAAACGTCCAGAAGGCTGGCTGGCTCCATCGGTGGCCCACCTTTGGTATGAACACCAGAAAACCAGGCACCTGGTTGAGTCCACCCTTCCGGTTACGGCCTGGGCCGAAGAAGTAAACAAATTCGATACCCGCAGGATGTGGGACCCGGAAGTGAAAGGGAAAGGCTACCAGGAGGGTCCCTTGAAGGGCAAAAAGAACGTCCGCCAGTACGTATTAGAGCGGGACTCCTACCGCTGCGTACTCTGCGGCAACCCGGAAGATTTAGAAACCCACCACATTGTCTGGCGCTTTCGCGGCGGCTCCGATCGGCCCAAAAACATGGTCACCCTCTGCAAAAAATGCCATGACAAAGTTACCGCTGGAAAAATTGAAATCAAAGTTTTGGTCAAGTCCTATCGCTGGCCGGCCCGGTTGAATGCTTTAAACCCACTATTCAACGCTCTCGACGCAGTAAAAATCACCCCTGGTAAAGTAAAGAAAGCTCGTACCGAGCTGAGCCTGGGTAAAGAACACTGGGCCGACGCGGCCGCTTTAGTCTTCGCTGCTTTTGGCGTAAAACCGGATATAGAAAACTTACCGCTGCTACTGCAGGGTCGCTTTGTTCGTACCAAGAACCGCCAGCTTCACCGGACCAACCCTTCCAAGGGTGGGAAACGCGCAAAGGCTCAGGGCAACCGTTACCTGATCAACAAAAGCGGTGTCCGTTTTATGCGAAACGACCTGGTGGAATACAAAGGCGCAACCGGCTACGTCAGTTCCTTGCGTTCTTCTGGAAGCGTCCGAGTTTGTGACTGGCAGGGAAAAGAGTTGATTAACGTATCTGTCAACAAGCTGAAAAAATTACAGAACCGTGATTCAATTATCTGGGAGGTGAGTTAACGGCCTTTCCTCCCGCCCCCTAAAGGAGGCGGGTTCCCAGGCCGCAGTTTTTATGGTAACCGATCGATGGTTATCGAAATATGTCGATAATCACCGATATATTTTGTGCAATTATAAGAGGAAAATGCTAGAAAATGTTGAATTGATGTTTTAGGTAGTTGTAAGTAAAAAACTAAAAAAACAACTATTGAATGAAAACCTAACGTCAACTACCCCCGGCTAAAGCCGGAGGCATGAAGCCTCGAAGTTGACCAGCCTCAGCCAGGGTGCAACTTGCTCCATCGGGCTACGTTATCCCGGTTACGACACCATGGGGTGCGTGAGCCAGCTCCAGGCCCTGTCGCCCGGCATTAAACAGGCATACGGGGTTGAAGCCAGTGTGTCGGGCGCGACAAGCCGGGATAACATTGGCGCGGCTCACCAATACCGGCATTAAGCCGAGAAAAGCCGACGTAAGGAGGCAATTATTTAATGCGTATATTTGTACTTGATGCTAAGAAAAGACCACTTGACCCGTGCCATCCTGCGAGGGCTAGACAACTACTCAAGGCTGGCAGAGCAGCAGTTTATCGCAGAAAGCCCTTTACGATAATCCTTAAAGACAGGCTACTTGAAAACTCTATCGTCCACTCGCATCGAGTAAAAGTAGATCCAGGTGCAAAGACGACGGGCTTAGCTGTTGTTCAAGAAGAGACAGCAAGAGTAGTTTGGGCGGCGGAGTTGGAACATAGAGGTGATGTGATCCACAAGCGAATGCTGGAAAGAGCTTCTCTGAGGCATTCTCGTCGTAGCCGCAAAACTCGTTACCGCAAGCCCAGGTTTAACAACCGTAGGAGGCCAGAAGGCTGGCTTCCGCCGAGTTTGGAGAGCAGGGTTGCCAATATTATTACCTGGGTTAAGCGTCTTACTCGCTGGTGTCCCGTTTCGGTAATATCACTTGAGCTTGTGAAGTTTGACACTCAGAAGCTCCAGAACCCGGAGATAAACGGTGTCGAGTATCAACAGGGCGAGCTATTTGGCTATGAAGTACGGGAGTACCTGTTGGAGAAGTGGAGCAGGAAATGCGCCTACTGTGGTAAAACCAACGTGCCATTGGAAGTTGAGCATATCATACCTAAAAGTCGTGGTGGAACTGATAGGGTATCAAATTTAACTCTGGCCTGTCATAAATGTAATCAGAAAAAAGGGAACAAGACAGCGGAAGAGTTTGGTTTTCCGGAGATACAAAAGCGGGCTAAGCAGCCCTTAAAGGATGTAGCAGCAATTAATACTACGCGCTGGGTATTGTACAACAGATTAAAAGTCATTGGCTTGTCACTAGAAACTGGTTCTGGAGGTAAGACAAAATACAACCGTACACGACTTGGGTTACCTAAGACACATTGGTTAGATGCTGTCTGTGTCGGCGACAGCACACCCGATACTCTGTTTGTTGAGAAGGACGCTGTGCTACACATTAAGGCAATTGGGCATGGAAAACGACAGCGTTGTAAAACAGATAAGCACGGATTCCCTATAGCCCATGCGCCACAACAAAAGAAATATATGGGATTCCAGACGGGTGATATTGTTAAAGCTGTTATCCCTAAAGGTAAGTATGCAGGCATACACATTGGGCGCGTTGCTATAAGGTTTCGGCCAAGTTTCAAATTAAATGGTTTCGATGTTCACCCTAAGTACCTGCGGCTTTTGCAACGGGCTGATGGATATGAGTATGAATATCTTGCGGCGCATTCCCCCTCCCAATAAATTGGGGGGCACCCTGCGCCAGTTTTTTGTAGATGTGGTAAGAAACCAAAAAATTGATAAGAGAGGAGAGTTTTTGTATGGAAAAGTGGATATGTGACGTTTGCAGTTATGTTTACGACCCGGCGGAAGGGGCGGAAGGGATTCCTTCTGGTACGCCCTTTGAACAGTTGCCCGAAGACTGGGTGTGCCCCGTATGCGGTGCGGACAAGAGTCAGTTTAGCAAAGAGTAAAGGGTAGGGTAAAAAAAGTGAAAGATGCTATAGATTATTTCTGGTGTTTACTGGGTGGATGCCAAGGATCCTGATTTGCGTATTTTCGATATTGTCATGGAAACTAAGTACGGTACCACGTATAACGCCTATCTGGTAAAGAGCCGAAAGAGACTGCACTGATAGAAATTGTTAAAGTACGGTTTTACGAGGAACTAAAGCAGAGGTATAATATAAGACCTTAATGCTGCTTGACCAAATTGATTATAAAACCACCGCGGGAAGACCCCATCCTCTCCTTTAGGGGAGGGGATGAGAGCGGCACCAGGGTAAATATCGCCAAGGGCCACATGAGGCACCTGGCGTAGTTGGGATTGAAGTGACGGTTTCCTCCGGGAGTCCCTCCAGCGACGGGTAAAAAGGGGTGCTTGCACCGGTGTAACCCGGCAGGTGCGTGCACCTACCGGCCAAGTGGGCGATATAATGGAAAACCTGAAGGCTGCGCAGCAAGGCTGCGCAGCAAGGTGAGCACTACAAGTTTACCCAGATATACCCCGAGTTTATCGAGCAGGTCGAAGCAGACGGCCCCAAAGCGACCCTTCGCAGCTTCAATTTCGCCAATGAGGCAGAAAAAGTACACGGAGATCTGTATGAAAAAGCTGTCCGGCAGGTAGCGAACGGCAATGACATTTCCGATGTGGTCATTTACCTTTGCCCGGTATGTGGCTATGTTGTTCAGGGTCAGGCGCCTGAAAGTGTCCCATTTGCGGTGTCCCAGCTAAAACTTTCAAAAAATATTAGTATGTAGTTAATGCAGACGGGTGGTACCTGTCCCGGCCTCTGAGAACAGAGAGGTAGGACTATCAAACATATAAAATTTGGGAGGTTTGCGCAATTGTTAAATTTAGCGGTGAGGAAATCATTAACTTGGCCATCGAGATTGAAAAAGCCGGTAAGATCTTTTACGAGGCTATGAAGCAAAAGGTGAATGACCCGGAATTGAAGGAACTCTTTGCTTTCCTGGCTGGAGAAGAAGAACAGCACGTTGCGGACTTTGAGAAGTTGGGGGAAAAGTTGGTCCGCGACGTGGTTCCTAATGAAAGCTATGTGGGGGAATACGGTGACTACATCAAGGCCGTTATTGACAGCCACATATTCAATCAAAAAAATATCGATGAGTTAGTAAAGAACATTGTGGATGTCCGCGAAGCGCTGATCATTGCCTTACGCTTCGAAAAAGATTCCATTATGATTTTTCAGGAATTTTACAATGGGGCGGATGAAAGCGGTAAAGAGGTTATTGGTAGGCTAATTGACGAGGAACGCAAACATATTAAGAAATTGTCCGCAGAGGTTCGTCCGCTAAGCTCCGGCTCGTAAGGGCTGGCAGGCTTTAGGTTTTCTTTGTAGCACGAACTTACGTAAAAAAGTGGAGCCTCATTTTAAGGTTCCTTCCTAGATTGTTGACAAATCTGGGGTTTTCCGCTCCAGGTTTATTAACACTAGTTATTTCTAAGCATGGTTTTCGATGTATGATTCTATAATTGTTGCCAGTTACATTCAAGTTTGATAGCTAGAAACTTCCATCTCTTGTAGCTCTAGAACTGATGATACTTATATTCTTGGCCCCCTAAATTGTGTTACGTGAGAAACGCAATAATGACAAGATTTTCCGGCCATCAAACATCAGTTTAAAGAGAAAATTTCGGCTAATACTTCATTTAAAGAGTGCTTGACCCGGCCCATTTGCCCTGTTAATTTCGCCCTGTCCACCGTAACGGTGCTGGAGTTTTACCAAGGCCTGGCTTTAGAGCTGGGTGAACAGCCCAGGCATAAGAAGGTGAGTCGGTGCTTGCTGGATTCAGGATTACAGATTGTATATTTTGGGCTCAATTTTGCAATATAACCAAACAAGGAGGAAACTTAAATGAATTTAAAAGGGACACGTACAGAACGTAATTTACTTACTGCTTTTGCCGGAGAGTCACAGGCCAGAAACCGTTATGCTTACTTTGCCGGCAAGGCTAAAAAGGAAGGTTACGAGCAAATAGCTGCCATTTTCCTGGAAACGGCGGACCACGAAAAAGAGCACGCTAAACGGCTGTTTAAATTCTTGGAAGGCGGGGAAGTAGAAATTACCGCTTCTTTCCCTGCCGGTGTGATTGGCAATACTGTGGAAAACTTAAAAGCCGCAGCCAATGGGGAAAACCATGAATATACCAGCATGTACCCCGAATTTGCCAGGGTAGCTGAAGAAGAAGGTTTTTCTGAAATTGCCCGAGTATTTAGAGCAATTGCCAGGGCTGAAGAGGGACACGAAAAGCGTTTCCGGAAGCTTTTGGAGAACATTGAACAGGGCAAAGTCTTCCGGCGGGATGAAAAAGTGGTCTGGAAATGTCGCAATTGTGGCTATCTGCACCAAGGTACCGAAGCTCCTGAAACCTGTCCTGCTTGTGCTCATCCGAGGAGTTTTTATGAGCTTTGGTGTGAGAATTATTAGGCTGGAGAAAAAGCCAATATTTTCAACGAAAGGGGAAGAGAATGAAGCCTGTTGAAATCAAGCCCAATATATACTGGGTTGGAGGTATCGACTGGGATTTACGTTACTTTCACGGTTACCTGACCCCTCGGGGAACCACATATAATGCTTACCTGATTGTTGATGAAAAAATTGCGCTTGTGGACACGGTAAAACACTACCTATTTGACGAAATGCTTAGCCGGATAAGAGAAATAGTTGATACCACACGAATTGACTATTTAGTGGTTAATCACGTTGAAATGGATCATTCTGGCAGCATCCCTAAAGTAATGGAAGTGGCTCCGCAAGCTAGAATAGTCACCTCCAATAAAGGTAAAAAGGGATTGGAGCGACACTACAAAAAAGATTGGGATTATTTAATTGTTAATTCCGGCGATGAAGTAAACTTGGGTTCCCGTACTCTAAAGTTTGTACATACCCCAATGGTCCACTGGCCGGATTCCATGGTTACCTATATTCCGGAAGATAAGCTGCTCCTGCCCAACGATGCCTTCGGTCAGCATATAGCCAGCGCAGTACGCTTTGATGATGAGTTAGGGTGGGACATTATCCACGAGGAGGCAGCTAAATACTATGCCAATATTGTCCTTCCTTACGGCGATCAGGTAAATAAGGCCTTGGATGTTGTTTCGCAGTTGCCGGTTGAGATGATTGCTCCCAGTCACGGGCTAATCTGGCGCTCTTATTTGCCCGAGATTTTACGGGTTTACCGTCGGTGGGCGAACCATGAAACCGAGAAAAAAGCGCTGATTGTATACGACACAATGTGGGGTTCCACAAAAAAGATAGCTTTGGTGCTGCAGGATGGCCTGGAGCAAGCAGGCATCCCCGTTACGACCAGGTTTTTGCAGACCAGCCACATCTCCGAAATTATGCTCGACGTGCTTATCTCAAAGGCTATTTTGATTGGTACACCTACCTTAAATAACGGCATGCTGCCCAGCGTCAGTGCTTTTCTCACTTATCTGAAGGGGTTGAGGCCGAAAAAGCGTGTCGGCTTTGCTTTTGGCTCTTACGGCTGGGGTGGTCAGGGTGCAAAAGAAGTTGCAGCAGTGATCAAGGAAATGGGCTGGGAAATGCCTGAAAACATCGTTAACTTTCAATATATACCCGACGATCAAGAGCTTCAACTGGCAAGGGAAGCAGGGAAAAAGCTGGGAGAAGCGATTTAAGCCTTTAAAATTATATTTAGCTGTAAAAAAGTTTGGGGTCAGCACAAGATTAAGGTTTTAAATTAGACAATGAAATGAAAGGGTGCGCGCTTCTGGAAAGGTATGTGAAAGAAGGATATGTTAATAATTAATACAGGAGGTTAATTAATGTGACCGAGCTAAAACAGGTTTATAAGTGTAACGTTTGCGGTAACATCGTTGAGGTAGTGCACACTGGCAAAGGGCAGCTGGTTTGTTGCAATAAGCCCATGGAGCTGCTAAAAGAAAATACGGTGGACGCGGCCAGGGAAAAACACGTGCCGGTAGTGGAAAGAGATAGCAACAAAATTACGGTCAGGGTAGGCAGCGTCACGCACCCAATGGAAGAAAAACACTATATCGAGTGGATAGAAGTAATTGCCGACGGCAAAGTTTACCGGCAGTTTTTAAAACCCGGGGATAAGCCGGAAGCAGAGTTTACTTGTGCGGCGGAAAACATTGTCGCCAGGGGATACTGCAATCTTCACGGCCTCTGGAAGGCATAATTTAGTTTTGCTTTATACCGGGAGAATGTCGGGCGACGAAGGCTGAGCGCCGGGCACAAGATTATCACGCGAAAGCGAGGAAAGATAAGGATGATTTTTTTAAATCCCAAAGCTTTGCACAAAATCAGCTACGGCCTTTATATTGTTACCTCTAAAAAAGGAAACCAGATGAACGGCCAAATCGCCAATACTGTTTTTCAGATTTCCAATGAACCGCCGACAATAGCGGTAAGTATCAACAAACAAAACCTGACTAACGAATTCATTAGCGAAAGCAAAGTCTTCGTGGTTTCCGTACTGGCCCAGGAAGTTCCTCTGTCTTTGATCGGGCAGTTCGGCTTTAAATCCGGTCGGGAAGTGGATAAGTTTGCCGGCGTAAATTACAAGCTTACCCAGGGCGGGGTACCCTATGTCACCGACCACATTCTGGCTTACCTGGAGGCTAAGGTGATTCAGGAAGTAGACGCAGGAACGCATACTATTTTCATTGGGGAAGTAACCGATGCGGAAGTTTTAAAAGAAGGTACCCCGATGACTTATGCTTACTACCACCAGGTGAAAAGGGGGAGCGTTCCCAAAACCGCTCCTGCTTTTACACCAAAACAGGAAGAAAGTACTGTGCCTATGGATAAATACGTATGTTCTATTTGCGGTTACATTTACGACCCGGCAGTGGGTGATCCGGAAAACGACATACCGCCGGGGACGCCGTTTGAAAAACTCCCCGAGGGCTGGACGTGCCCTGTCTGCGGGGCGGGTAAAGATGAATTTGAAAAGGAAGGTTAATTTTTATGGAGCTTAAATGCCTGGCTTTAGCCTGCAGTCCGCGCAAAGACGGAAATACTGCCTTGCTGGCCGGGCGAGCCCTCGCAGCTTGCCAGACGGCGGGGTGCAAAACGGAGTTTTTATACCTGGCGGACTATCGCTATGCGCCCTGCCGGGCCTGCGGAGGTTGTTACGCCACGGGCAGGTGCATCGTGAAAGATGACGCCGGCCTTATTTTTGACAAAATACTGGTGGCTGATTGTTTAATCCTGGCTGCCCCTATTTTTTCCATGGGAATCTGCGCGCAGGCCAAGATGTTTATCGACCGCGCCCAGCAGTTCTGGGCTGCTAAATACGTCTTGGGCAAAAGCGTAATTGCGGAAAAAGAACGGCCGGCGCGCCGGGGGATTTTGATCAGCTGCGCCGGCACCACCCTGTCGGGAGTTTTTGATGGCGCCATCCGGGTCGTCAAATATTTTTTTAAAATGCTGGAGATAAACCTCATCGCCACGCTTTGCTACGCCGGGGTAGATAAAAAGGGGGACATTCTAAAGAACCCGGCCGCGCTGGAGGAAGTCTATAATTTGGGGCGAGAATTAAGTGGAATAAAATGACAACAAGAGCCAGACACAGGCTGGCGAAACAGTTTTCTTTAGTGAACCGCGAAATACGTACGAAATAACGAAAAATCTTTTGGTTAGTAAAGGAAATAGTAAATCAAGGCCAAATATATCTTACCAAATACTTTTAAATGGGAGGTTGGCAAAAAATGTCGGATGCACCGCGCGGAGCTTTTATTCAGAGGGATAAGCAAACCTATGCCATTGTGCCGAGAACCCCGCTCGGCCTGGTTGCCCCGGAAGTACTGGAGAACATCGCCCGGGTGGCGAAAAAGTACAATATTCCCATCATTAAAATTACATCTGCCCAGCGCCTCGCCCTGGTAGGCTTAAAACCAGAGATTGTCGAAGAAGTATGGAGGGAGTTGGGGACGGACGTTGGCCCGGCGGTGGAGCCCTGCGTCCATTATGTACAGGCCTGCCCTGGAACTACCGTGTGCAAGTTTGGAGTATTAGATTCCCTGGGCCTGGGTATGCGCTTGGAAAAAATGCTGGTTGGTTATGAGCTGCCGGCGAAGGCTAAAATTGGCGTGTCCGGGTGCCCGAACAATTGCGGCGAGGCATACGTGCGGGACATCGGCGTTTTTGCCAGAAAAAGCGGCTGGACTTTTATCTTTGGGGGCAATTCGGGCAGCCGGCCGCGCCTCGGTGACGTTTTAGCCGAAAAGCTAACTGACGACCAGGTTATTGAGCTTGCCCAAAAGTGCTTGGACTATTACAAAGCCAACGCCAAAGGTAAAGAAAGAACGGCCAGGTTTATCGAGCGCATCGGCATCGACGAGTTTAAAAAAGCTGTTTTATAATTGCTCGAGAGGGGATGGATTGTTCAAAGCCAGGGCGCATGAGGATGGGCTAGTTGACTTTGCAAAGGATGAAAAGAAAAGGTGATTTAAATGCACTTTTCAGGTTGCTGCCGAACTACAGCAATGGGCATTTTACCCCACACCGACATCGAGCGGGCCATTGACCTGGCTCTTACCCTGGATATACCTTTCTGGCCCCAGTTGCCCCGGTACAGTTTTTACGAGGACATGTACGCGCAGGTAAGCGAACATTTTCCGGGTATCCGGGTGGATGAAGAAAAGCAAAGGTTGCAATTAAATTTGGACGCTTTTTATGAGGAGCTGCTGGATTACGCCCAAAAGAGCGCGACAGAGGAAGTTTTTCAGCTTTCCCCCAAATATTCGGCAGCTCTGCATGCCTTCCTGACCAGAGAGCTTACCGGTTATTACGCCATCCGGGGCCAGTGCATCGGACCGCTTAGTTTTGGTTTAAAAATTACCACTGAAGATTTAAAACCAATCATCTACAACGAAGAGGTAAGGGAGTTTTTGTTTGACTTTATCGCTCACAAGGTCAATACACAGTACCGGCAGTTGCGGGCGGCGCATTCTAATGCTTTCGTTTGGGTGGATGAGCCGGGCCTGGAGATCCTTTTTGGTTCCTTTACCGGTTACACCAGCGACCGGGCCAAGGCGGACTTTGCCCGTTTCCTGGCCAGTATAGAGGGCCCCAAAGGTGTTCACCTGTGCGGCAACCCCGACTGGTCTTTCCTGCTCAAGGGGCTGGATTTAGATATTTTATCTATAGATGTGTTTGGCAACGGTCACATTTTTACCCGCTACGCTGAAGAAATTAAAGCCTTTCTGGAAGAAAGGCGGATTATTTGCTGGGGCATTGTGCCTACTTTAACTGAAGAATTATCTGGCGAAAGCGTGGCTTCGCTGGTAGCCAGGCTGGAAGCTTTCTGGGAATACCTGGTTTTAAGGGGCGTTGAAAAGGAGCTTATTTTGCGCCAGGCCTGGCTGGCACCGGCGCGCTGCTGCCTGGTCAACGCCGACGGCTTTGTTACGGTGGAAAAGGCCTTTGCTACTTTAAGGGCAGTGTCCCATTATTTGCAGGAAAAGTATCATCTTTGTGAATAAAGAGTTGTCAGGCAGGGTTTTTACCCGTTTTTTTAATTTCCAGGTTTTATGCGGGTTCGCGCTAGGTGAACTGATAAAGTCAGGAGTCATCTTTACAAAGACTGGGCGGGAAAGCCCACGGGTTTACCCGTGGGATGAAAGCCCGGCTAATCTTTTGCCGGAATGTCTTCTTTGTATTGCTTAAGCCTGGTACAATGTAGCTATGGAACAAAAATATAGACACAAACGCACGTCCGTATCGCTGGTTAACTACCACTTTGTCTGGTGCCCGCGCTACAGACGCAAGGTGATGGTCGGTCCCGTGAGACCAGGCTAAGGAAGCTCATTCAGGAGGTGGCCCAGAAACTGGACCTGGAAATCCTGGCCCTGGAGATCATGCCCGACCACCTACACCTCTTCGTTAACGCGCCGCCGACGCTGGCGCCGCATAACATTGTCGCCAGAATCAAAGGAGTAACTTCCCACCACCTCCGCCGGGAATTTGAGCATATCGCACGGATGCCTTCATTGTGGACACGAAGCTACTTCGTATCTACTGCCAGCAACGTATCTTCCGATACCATCCGCAAATACATCGAAATGCAGAAGAAAAGGGGTTGATTGAACTGGCACGCAAGAAGAAGTCCAGTAACGGCATGCCGGTGCAAACCCTTACGGCCAGGGCCAAAGTCGTCAACCTTTCCGACCGGGACGCCCTGCTCCTGGGGCTTTTAGGCTTTTCCGCCACCAAGCTGTGGAACGTGGCCAACCACCACAGGCGCATTGTCTGGAACGAAACCGGCAAAATACCGAACTTTGCGCAGCAGTGCCGGGAATTGAAAACCAACCGGTGGTATAAGCTACTGCCCTCCCAATCAGCACAGGAAGTTCTGGGTGAACAGGACGACTCCTACCGGTCGTGGTTCTCACACCGGAAAAACGGTGATGTGCTGGCGAAACCGCCGGGCTTCCGAAAAAAGAGCACCCTCAGCACCGTGACGTTCAAGCAAAACGCATTCGAAATGCTGCTGGACAACCGGGTATGCCTGAAGCTGCCCAAAACCTACGGTAGGCGGGAGATTGTACTGGAATACCAGCTCCCTCTAGACGTCACTCTGGGCAAAGTCCAGCAGGTCAAGCTGATCTACGAACCCAGGACCGGTAACTGGTACCTGCATATAACCCACAGGGTCTCCGTTAAATACAAGGAAACTGGGAACGTCATGGCGTTAGACCTGGGCATTGCAAACATTGTGGCCGGGTTAATTTCCGACGGCTTCTCTTTCATCGTGCCCGGCGGGGAGCTTTTAGCCCTTGACCGGCACTTCCAGAAAGAAAAAGCCAAGTGCACCAAGTCAACCAGCAGGCGCTGCATCGAGTTGAACACCAAGTGGGGCAGGCAGCGCAATCACTACCTGCACGTACTGACCAGGTGGCTGGTTAATCTAGCTATTGCTCATAACGTCTCCACCATCTTAGTCGGAGAATTAAAAGGTATTCGTGCGGACAAGGACTGGGGAGACGCGGGCAACCAGAAGCTCCACGCCTGGCCTTTTGATAAGATAATTAAACTGCTGACCTACAAGGCGGCACTTGCCGGTATCCGGGTAATAAGAGTGCCGGAGAAGAATACAAGTACCACCTGCCCTGTATGCGGCAAGAGGGTCAAAAAAGCCCGTGTGCACCGGGGGTTGTTCGTCCACTGCGGTCGAGCTTTCAACGCCGACCTGGTGGGCGCGTACAACATCCTGCAAAGGTATCTCCGCGAGAACGAAGCGGTATTCATGCCGCTTCGTGCGGGAGTAGTGGGCGCACTGGCACGCCCTGCGGTCAACCTGTTTGTGTGGAGAAAAACCACACCGAAAGGCCGTGAACAGGGGACGTTCAGGCAGGCCGTTTAGGTCTGTTTTGGGCAGCCGCGAAGTATAAAACCGTTCGCACCACGGCCCCGCGGGGGAACCCCACGGGCTTTAGCCGTGGGAGGATGTCAGCAGCACAAAACTTTATTATACCCCAAGTTTGGCGACATAAATTTCCAATTAAGGTTACCCCTTTTATTGGCAAGTCTTGGATGGGAATACCACTGATATTACCACGGTATTATCAAGAAACGTTTCGGCATTAAAAACTGCACCCTGGTA
>CAJYBN010000059.1 GCA_913064925.1 uncultured Peptococcaceae bacterium | reverse complement strand
TTTTTATTTCCAGGTTTAATGCGGGTTCACGTTAGGTGAACTGATAAAGTCAGGAAGAAATCGTGAAAAACACGCCTGGGGCGGTCGACGTGCGCTCAACATGGAAGCCCGCCGGGGAACCCGAGGTTCAGGTACGGCTGAACCGGGAAAGGGCCGCCGACTGCGGGCTGTCCGCAGGGGAAATCGCCCGCACCCTGCGGGCGGCCGTAACAGGTGAAGTGGTAGGCAAAATGGAAGCCCGCGGCGAAGATATGGATATCCGGGTGAGGTTGGACCAGTCCGACCTTAGCGAAATTACCGCCGTGAGGCAAATTGCGGTCAGTAACGCCCTGGGCCAAAGTTTTCCCCTGCACCGGCTGGCCGATATCGAACTGGGCAGGGGGCCTACCGTTATCAACCACCAAAACAAACAGAGGCTGATCACCATTTCCGCCAACATCAAAGACAGGCCGCTGGGCGACGTAACGGCGGACATTGACGCCGGGATTGCGGAATTGCACATGCCCGAAGGATACCGCGTAGAATATTTTGGCAGCCGCCAGGACATGGAGGAATCCTTTCGAGATCTCATCGCGGTGCTCATACTGTCAGTAGTGCTGGTCTATATGATACTGGCTATTCTGTACGAATCTTTCCTTACGCCGGTACTGCGCCTGATGTCGCTCCCCTGCGGCATGATAGGCGCGCTGTGGGCGCTTTACCTAACCGGTAACACTTTCAACTTAATGAGCCTCATCGGGCTGGTGATGCTGGACGGGCTGGCCGCCAAGAGCGGCACCCTGCTCATCGACTACACCAACACCCTGCAGAAACGCGGGCTGTCGTTGCGGGAAGCGCTTATTGAAGCCGGCACCACCAGGTTACGGCCCATCACCATGACGGCACTGACCATGATCGCCGGCGTAACGCCTACGGCCTTAGCCCTGGCGGCGGGAAGCGAGCTGCGGCAAAGCATGGCCATAGCCTTGATAGGAGGTCTGGTTACCTCGACGCTGCTTACCCCGCTGGTGGTCCCGGTAACTTACACATTTGTGGATGATATTAGAAAAATGACTAAAAATAGAAAGATGTCGTATAAAAAAGAGCCCGCCAGGAGAACATAGTAATAACCTTATGTAAACAGGAGGCGGTCTTATTGCAACGTAATACCATTAGCTGGATTGTTGCGGGCATAGGCGTGGTTGTCGTCCTCATCGGTTGGTACGTGGGCGGTATGTGGGGGGCAGGCATACTGGGATTCGGCCTGGCCCACATATTGCTTGGTATTCTGGATATGTTCCGCACCACAACGGTCAAAACGGAATGATAACAGGGCACCGGCTTTATGCCGTTGCCCTTTTCAATTTTTACCTCGTTTTCATTACCTTGGCCCGGCCTTCTACCACCAACTTTCCTTCCTGGTTACATACCGTCGTCTGCAACGTTATTATGCGTCTGTTATCATCTTTGCCGGTAACGCAAACCTCCGCAGTCAGCGTGTCTCCGATATAAACCGGTGCCGTAAATTTTATTTCCTGCTCCAGGTAGATGGTATTTCTGCCGGGCAAGGCGGTTCCCAGCACGGTGGATATCAAGGACGCACTCAGCATACCGTGGGCGATGCGTTTCTTAAAGCGCGTTTGCGAGGCAAATTGTTCATCAACGTGCAGAGGATTAAAATCTCCGGTTATGCCAGCAAATGCATAAATATCATACTCCGTAATGGTTTTAGAAAAACTGGCCTTATCCCCCACATGAATATCTTCGTATAACTTTTCCGACACCAATTTCTCTATCCCCTTTCACCTCTTGACACCGCGTCAAGCAGTGCCCGAAAAACATAATTTTCTTTAATTTACTTTTATTGGTTCTATATTACACCCAGCCCCGCGCAAAATAAGAATATGCTTACCAGGTTCATAGTCTACGGACTGCTGGGCTGGAACATGGAGATACTATGGACCGGCCTGGGGTCCTTTTTTAACGGAAACCCGCGCTTGACGGCGCACACCTACCTGTGGATGTTTCCCATATACGGGCTGGCTGTTTTCTTGGAACCTTTGCATGACGCCATGCGCTCCCTGCACTGGTATGCCCGAGGCCACGGTCTGGGTGCTGGTCATCTGGGCGCTGGAATTGACAACGGGCGGTTTGTTGCGCCTATTGGTGGGAACCACCCCCTGGATTTACCGCGACGGCTGGCAAGTCTACGGGCTGATTCGGCTGGACATGGCACCGCTGTGGTTCGCCGTCGGGCTGTTGTTTGAAAAAATTCACGACCGGCTGGACAGGTGGGGCGCCGCAACCGGAAAGTAATCTTTACTGGCAGCTCAAACGTAAACGTATTCCAGCGTCAAGGGCAGGTTATTGTTTAAGCCTTTGGAAAACAATATCTGGTGGACATTTAAACCCGACACCCTAAAGGAAGCGGCGCAGCTGCACAAGTACAAGCTCCACATGCGCACAAACCGCCTGCCGAACTTTTTCTCCACGGCATCGACGTGGCGGCGGAAATTTTCGTACCACCGGTCCACGGTCATAGCATAATGCATGCGCAGGCTTTCGACCTGCTAAACGCGCCGCCGGTCACCCGGGAAAAAAAGGAATGAAGGAGTTGTTTTTTCAATGAAAGCACCCCAATAAGAATAAGAAAAAGTTGCTTATAATATTAATATTGCTCATAAGGCCTGTCAATAATCAGGCGCCCGCAGTTGCCTGCGAAACTAACTAAATAAAAAATGGCGGCGAGTAATCACATCGCCGCTGTTGCGTCATTTTTGTAATACCAGCAAAAAGTCTTCATTTTGCCGAGAAACCTCCACCCGCCATCCCCGGTTTTCCGCCAGCCGCGATACGTTTTCCCGGGCGGCCGCGTTGCTCACCAGGACCTTGACGATACCGCCCGGCACGGCGTCCAGTACCTGCTTGGTAAGTAAAACGGGTTCAGGACACAACAGCCCCCGGGCATCAACTTCCTTTTCCAACGGCGACACCTCCTTTTACCGCCGCGGGGCAGTTTGCGAAACTCAAAATCAAAACTATAACCAGTCCCAAAATTACCGCCACTTGCCCGGCAACGGGCACTCCGGCCGGACTGGCGGCAAGCCCGAAGTTGTGGGCTGCAGCCGCGCCGGCCACAAAACCGGCAATGGTTACGGCGCTGTCGGTATTACCTTCCGCAGCGGCCACCAGCTGCCTCAAAGGACAGCCGCCCAGCAATACCGACGCCCAGCCGGCCAAGGTCATGCCGAGAAAATTCCACAAGCCATCGACATGGGCCACCGGCTGCCCCGCAAATCCCACTTTAAAAGCTCCCACCGTCAGGTTCCCCGCCAAGGCCAAGGCGAATACGGCCGCAAACCCGTACAACAGGTGAGCGTCCCGAAAAAATATGTAGTCTCTGATTCCTCCGATCATACACAGCCGGGAGCGCTGCGCCAAAAAACCGGCAATCAGGCCAAACACCAGTGAAACCAGCAGGGGAGCGTGCATAGCCCCCGGACCTTTCTCGCTGAAAAACAGGAGCGACGGCAGCGCCAGTAGTAGCACCAGCACCAGCCCCACGAACCCGGTGAAAACGTACCCGTTGGCGCTTTTTTGGGGAACGGCGCGGCCCAGGCTAAAACCCGACTTTAAAAAGCGTACGCCGACAATCACCCCCGCCACAAGTCCCAACAGTCCGACGCCGGCATTAAAGTCGCCGCCGGCTAACCGCAAAACGAGCCTAACAGGGCAGCCCAAGAAGACAAGCATACCTATCATAGCCCAAAAACCCAAGGCAAAGCGGGTAAAGGGACTGGAGCCGCCTATGGCTCTAAACTCTCCCGTAAACCGGGAAGCAATGAATGCTCCCAGTACAAGGCCTAATATTTCCGGCCTTACGTACTGCACGGGGGCGGCGCGGTGAAAACCGAGCCCGCCGGCAATGTCCCGTAGAAAACAGGCTATGCAGTAGCCCATGTTGGGCGGGTTGCCCATCTGCACTAGGATCACCGCCATCAGTCCCAATATCCCCCCGGTAGCAGCAACCAGCCAGCGCTTTGACTTCACGTTAACTCAACCTCCTTGCTAAAGTGTTTTGCAGCTCGCATTGACGGGTTCGACATAAAATAAACATAGGTGACCCAGCGGGGAACAATCCCCTGCCTTTGCAAGAATGATATTCTAGGCTTATATATAAAATACCTTTATCACTATTATTTATTTAATTTATTTAAAAAAGAATATTAAACAATACTTTTTATGGATTCCGCCTGGGCCGGTACATAAAAAAATGCGGTACCCGGTACCGCGATAAATAACAGCAACGCCCGCCAGACAGCTCAGTCAACTTGGCTTGATCTGGGCCAACCAGCGCCCCAGCTTCACAAAATCCTCAGCCATGACCTTATCCAGCGCCCGCCGGTATATGACAGCAGCCGGGTGGTAAAGGGGAAATACCAGGGTCTGCTGCCTGACCAGCGGCCGACCGTGATAGTCACTAATACGCATGGAATTGCCCGCAAACTGCTTCAGCGCAATGTCACCCAGGGTGATTATCACCCGCGGCGAGAGGATTTTGAGTTCCTCCTCCAGCCAGCGGGCGCAGGATGATATCTCGCAGCGGTTGGGCTTGCGGTTGGACCGGCCGTTGTTTTTGGTAGGACGACATTTCACCGTGTTGATAATATAAAGGTCGGACCGCTGCAAACCGGCCAGTTGAAGGTATTCATTTAATTTGAACCCGGCTTGCCCGGCAAAGGGAATTCCTTGTTTTATTTCTTCCTTGCCCGGAGCCTCGCCCAGCATAACCACTCCGGCATCTGGGTTACCGTAATCCCGCGTTGCTCCCGCCCCTTCCCTTTCGCCGGGGCACTGGCAGCGACAGCCCTTAATTTGTGCGTATAATGCTTCCAATGCCTTTTCCTTCATGATTTGACCTCGTTTTATTTAGAGTAGGAGTGAAAAATTTTACACAGTCCTTAAATTTTATTATTAAATTTTATTATAATATTGAAATATGAATATTGAGAAGGAGGGAAAATCATGAAGGAATGCCCCATTTGCCACATAGACATGCTGGAAAAACCCAAATACGGCGTAATGATTGATATATGCCCCCGCTGTAACGGCATTTGGCTGGATCGCGGAGAACTGCAAAAAATCATTTCTTTGGCGCGCGAGTTCGAAGATGAACACGAAAGCCTGTACGAGCTATACAGGAAGCACCCGGAGTACCACCACCACTACTACAAACATTATCACCATAAGAAAAAAAAGCACCCGCTATTTAAGCTGATAGAAGAAATTTTTGATTAAACATAACGAAATCCCCTTCCACTAAGGAAGGGGATTTCTTCTTCAAGCCCGTAATGACCTTCGCTACAACCATTATGAGTATCTGCGTAGCCCATGACAACCTTTCGGCTGCCATGGACCATTACGATACCCATAATGATCTTCGCTCGACTATTATAGATACCTAATGAGCCTGCAGCAATCTCTCGACTGCTACAAACCCAACCAACTTTAAACAAATCAAACATCCGTGTTTAATTGTTAAAATTGTTTCGGTACCCATAACAGTCTTAGCTCGACCGGTAAACATCCCTTGTGACCACATTGCAATCGTTCGGACTGCAATGCAGCCTGCCGGAACATGTACCGATCTGCCCGCCGGCTAATACCGAGCCCTTGTGACCCGGTATTAACCTTTGGCCGACTGTTACAGAGCCTTTTTGACCCTGTAACAGTCTTGGCTCGGCCATTACGGACCTTGCATTTATATAGTGTCCCGAAAAAAAGATAATATTACTAGCAATTTTAGGCATTTTTCAGCCGCCGGCTATAGCCGGGAAAAACACCACCTCTGCGCCCGCAGGCAGGGCGCTTTCGGGCTTATTCCACAGGTTGCCGTTGACCGCCGCCCTTACGTTTTCCCGCAGCAGGCCTGTATTTTCATCTAAAACATGACGGCGAAACAACGGATAATCGGCCGCCAAGTACTCAACCAAGCCGTGCAAGCTGGGCGGCCGCCCGACCGCGCCCCCAACCTCAATACCTGTGACTAGTTCCTCTTCAACGGGCAGCAACAAGACCTTAACACGAAAACCTGACATAAATCCCCCCCTTTTAGCTACCAGGTACCGGCTGGTATCGCCCGGCATGGTTGTTTATCCCGCCAGGCCCGAGCGGTAAAACCGACACCCCCGTTCCTTCAGCGCACTTAAAACCGCGTTTTACGGAAAATATTTAACCGTATAGTTAAAAATACCTGCCCAAGGGCAAAAAAAAACGCCTTGAAGGCGTTTACTCTTCCATTTGTTTTGCCAAAAATGATGCCGCCGTCTCTGCCAGTTTCCTCTCCAGGTCCCCCATGCGGGCCCCGTCGCTGGAAGTAATGATTACGGCACCAATGGCATCTCCGTTAGCCACTATCGGTGAAATAACACTATTTTTAAATTGTACCCTTTCATCCGCTGTTAAACTGTGGTCTCCTTCAATATCCCTGGTTTGCCGGTTGTTAATGACTTCCTCCAGCATGGCGCCGATTGGTTTTTTAAGCAGGTCTTTTTTAAAACCACCGGAAACAGCTATAATTTCATCGCGATCCGCAATACACACTACATGTCCCAAAGCTTCGTGCAATGAATCGGCGTATTCCTTGGCAAATTCCCCCAGCTCGTTGATTGGAGAGTACTTCTTTAAAATAACTTCTCCTTCGCGGTCAACATATATCTCCAGGGGCTCGCCTTCGCGGATTCTCATCGTACGCCTGATTTCCTTGGGTATGACCACCCGTCCCAGGTCATCGATTCTTCTCACAATGCCTGTAGCCTTCATCCTTATTCCCTCCTTTTTCTTTTGACTCTTGCTTTAGTAATATCCTGAAAATGACTAAACCATTACAGGAAACCATTACAAAAAAAATAATCCCCTTGCCAGCAGCCGGGGACGAAAACTCCGCTATGCCACTATTTCAAGAAATGCTCCTTTCTGCTGTTTTCTATTTTTTATAAAAATAGAATTTTAAATATTAAAAATTATAAAGACAACCCCAACGGGGAGACCGAAAAACAAAGCTTCTTCTAAGGCATGATAATTGCTATGATTGTTATTAAAGCCGCCGCTAACAAAAAACCCCGCCTTGTGGGCAGGTTTGCAATTTTAAATATGAGCCATTGTACTATATATCAGGTAACCGGTCAAACCAGGTTTTATTCAACGGCAATGTACTTACTTGTATCTAATTTTATGTTAAAATTAAATGGGCTTTAGCCGAAGAATATTCTTAATTTTGCATATAATTGGCGTGGGAAGGAAGGAGGTTATAGGATACCGAAAAGATGATCTTTGAGTATTTAACTGGTTACTAAAGTTTGAACCTTATTAGGAAAGGAGAAGAAGTGTTGCTTCAAAAAACCCTCACCAAAAGCAACAAAACCGACTTATACCTGGACCTGGTGGAACTAACCAGCGGGCTTCTTCTGGCGGGATTTTTATGGACGCACATGTTATTCGTGGCTACCATCTTGATCTCCCAGGAGACGTTCAACAGGTTATCCGAGTTCCTGGACACATACTACCTGTCATACATCGGCATCCCGTTCGTTTTGGTTATCGCCCTTTTTCATTTCGTTATCGCGGGACGTCGTATTCCCACCCGTATCCAGGAACAGAAAATCGTTTGGCAGCACGCTAAAATGCTGCGCCACACGGATACCTGGACATGGGTTTTTCAAGCCATTACCGGCATGGCCATTTTGGTATTGGCCAGCATCCACGTTTGGATGGTAGTCACCGGCTGGCCCATCCGGGCCATGAACAGCGCCGAGCGCATGGAATCCTTCTGGTGGTTTTACCTGATATTGCTCATTGTCGGTGAATATCACGCCGGTTTCGGCGTGTACCGCCAGTTTGTCAAGTGGGGATGGTTTCCCCGCAAACCCATCGGTTACGTCACCAAAGTCATTACCGCCATCATGCTTGCCCTGGGCCTGGCAGCCATGGTTGTACTTGTCCAAATAGGAGGTGCCATATGAGCCGTTACCAAACACACATCACCGACGTACTGGTTATAGGTGCGGGTCTGGCTGGTGAAAGGGTGGCCATCGAGGCTGCAACTCACGGCCTGGACGTAACCATATTGAGCCTGGTACCACCGCGGCGATCCCACAGTACCGCTGCACAGGGCGGCATGCAGGCTTCTCTGGGGAACTGTGCCATGGGCGAAGGCGATAACCCCGATATTCACTTTGCCGACACCGTGAAGGGTTCCGACTGGGGCTGCGACCAGGACGTGGCCAGGCTGTTCGTGGAGACGGCGCCCATTGCCGTTCGGGAAATGGCAGTTTGGGGCGTACCTTGGAGCCGAGTGGTAGCCGGCAAAAGAACGCTGCCCGACGGCCGCGTAATTGAGGAAAAAAAAGAAAAGGAAGGGCTAATCACCGCCCGCGATTTCGGGGGCACTGCCAAGTGGCGCACATGCTACACCGCAGACGGCACCGGCCACACGCTGCAATACACCATGGACAGCATCGTAATTAAGATGGGCATTACGGTGCATGACCGCACCGAAGCCATCTCCCTAATCCACGACGGCGAAAGGTGCTTCGGCACGGTTGCCCGCTGCCTGCGCACGGGGGAGCTGCGGGCTTACATCGCCAAGTCCACCGTCATTTGCACCGGCGGCTACGGCAGGCTTTACAGCGCCTCCACCAACGCGGTAATAAACGAGGGCAGCGGCATGTTCCTGGCTCTGGACACCGGCGTGGTTCCCCTGGGGAACATGGAAGCCGTGCAGTTCCACCCTACGGGCATGGTTCCGGTGTGGATACTCATCACCGAAGGCGCCAGGGGCGATGGTGGTTACTTGCTGGACAAAAACCTGCACCGCTTCATGCCCGACTACGAACCCAAGAAGAAGGAACTGGCTTCCCGGGACGTGGTGTCGCGCCGCATGACCGAACACATACGTAAGGGTTATGGAGTGGAAAGCCCCTACGGCCCGCACCTGTGGCTGGATATCCGTCACCTGGGAGCAAAACACATCAACACCAACCTACGGGAAATTGCCAACATCTGCCGTAACTTTGCCGGTATCGATCCGGTCAAAGACCTGATACCCGTTCGTCCCACCCAGCACTACAGCATGGGTGGTGTACGTACCAATATAGACGGTGCGGCGTACGGCCTCAAGGGCCTTTTTGCCGCCGGAGAAGCGGCTTGCTGGGACCTGCACGGCTTTAACCGCCTGGGCGGCAACTCCCTGGCGGAAACCGTTACCGCCGGCAGAATCATCGGTAAAAAGGTGGCCGAGTATACTCTAGGCGCTTCCCTGACGTTTAATCCCGAACTGGTGGAAGACGCCGTTAAAAAACAAGAAAACCGCATCAAGGGGTTGATCAACGGCTGGCATGGGAAGGAAAACGTTTACGAGCTTCGCAACCTAATGCAGCAGAACCTAATGGATTATGTGGGTATTTTCCGCAACGGAAAAGACCTGCAGAAAGCCGTTTCCAACCTGCAGGAACTTTACCACCGGTCCCATAAAATCGGCCTGCGCTCCAGCGGCGTAGGAGCTAATCCCGAGCTGGCCCAGGCGCTGCGTCTACCGGGCATGATACGCTTGGCCCTGTGCATATCCTACGGCGCCCTGGTACGGACCGAAAGCCGCGGCAGCCACTTCCGAGAGGACTATCCCAAACGGGACGACGTCAACTGGCTCAAACGCACCCTGGCCTACTGGCCGGAAGGAGCTGATTTACCCGAACTCAAATACGAGCCCGTCAAGATTACCGAACTCCCGCCTGGGGATCGAGGCTACGGCGAATCCTCGGCTGGATCAGAAGGAGGCAAAAATGGCTGATCGTGAATTAACCTTTGAAATATTCCGCTACAACCCGCAAAAACCGGAAATAAAACCCTATATGCAAACCTATAAGCTGAAAGAAACCCCGGGGATGACCATATTCGTTGCTCTCAACCAGATCCGTGAGGAGCAGGATCCTTCGTTGATGTTCGACTTTGTTTGCCGTGCCGCCATCTGCGGTTCCTGCGCCATGATCATTAACGGGCGGCCCAAGCTGGCCTGTAAAACGCTGACCAATACGCTTCCCAGCAAGATTAAGCTTTTCCCGCTGCCGGTTTTCAAGCTGATAGGCGACCTTTCAGTGGATACCGGCACATGGTTCAGGCATTTATCTTTGAAAACCGAAGCCTGGGTGCACACCAGCAAGACCTTCGATCCCAAAGCTCAGGAAGAACGCATGGACAACGAAACCGCGCTGCGTATATATGAAGCCGAACGCTGCATCGAATGCGGCTGCTGTATTGCGGGCTGCGCCACAGCCAATATCCGGGACGAATTTCTAGGTGCTGCAGGCATCAACCGGGTGGCCCGCTTCATGATAGACCCACGGGACGAGCGCACCCCGGCGGAATATTTCGAAGTGGTGGGCTGCGAAGAAGGTGCTTTTGGCTGCATGGGCTTGATGGCCTGCGACGACAATTGTCCCATGGAATTACCCCTGCAGATGCAGCTGGCTTACGTACGGCGCAAAATGGCGGCTTACGGCTTGGGATATAAAGCCACCCAGGGCGTTAAGCTGGCATAATTTGAGTAATAATGGTAATATGGAGAAGAGCCCCTGAAAACCAAACCGGGGCTCTTTTTATACCTTATTACCCTTAGTGATTACCCTTAGTGCGCCCAACTTTTTCCCTTCCTTTTGTTCAACACCATGCCTTTTTTAATCCTTTCTCGTATATTTTGCAGCTGATAACCAAATAATAACAAGCAAACAGTTGTAAAAGAAGGAGGATTTCCTTATGCAAAGGGGAACACGTGAGGCGATGGTGTTGAGCGAGGTCTTGCGCAACAATGCATGCATGATCGACCACTACAACATGTACATGCAAAACTGCCAAGACCAACAGCTGCGCAACATTCTGGAACGCCAGCAAAGGCATACGCTGGACAGTTTCCAAAAACTGATGCAGATAATGCAAAACCATGGCTTGAATATCGACAAAATCCCGCAGCCCAGCACACTGAACATGAGGGTAGGCACGCAAACCTCACCAAACGCCCAGTACTATGGTACTGAACGGTCCTCCCCGCAGTACGGGGGAACCAGGCAGCATACCGAAACCGGCGCTTACGGCGCGCAATATAACATCCAGCAGAGCGCCGTTCCGGGGGCTGAAGTTCAGACCGGCGGCCAGGAGCAGGTACAGCGGGCAGGCGCCATCAATGACAAGGTTATTGCTGAAGGAGCTCTAATCTTCCACAAATGTAGCGCGGATACTAACACCCGGGCCGCCCTGGAAAGCGCGGAACCGCACATCCGCAACGCTTTGACCAACATGGCTCGCAACTGCATCGAAATGTCCTACGAAATTTACAATTATATGACTCAGCGAGGCTGGTACCAGCTGCCGGCCCCACCCAGAAATTATATCTCCCACTCCCCCACTCAACAACAGCATCCCCCCCAATAGGGGGGAATTTTTTTGACCGGTATTCAGCAATTTCTGCCGAAAAAAAAACTTTAACTAATTAAATGCGATACAATAATTGCAAAATCTAATGCTGTATCATGCTGTCCACCAAAGAATCGGGACGGCTGGTCATTGCGCCCCATATGCTTTATAATACTGTTGGCGGGCTGATTGACGAATTGTTGGATAATAATTTATTTTGCAGGCGACACGCTGGTCAAGCACCACATCGTCAAGGCATTACTGTATAACAGTATAACATTGCGGCTTACCCCTCCGGAACGCTGGTCCAGCTCAACGACGGCTGCATCGGAACCATCATCAATACCACCGGGGGTATTCCATCTACCCAAGGGTGAAACTGGTTCTGGATGGCAACCGCCGGTTACCGGATCCGCCGCAGATAATATCGCTGATTGAGGAAACGTGCTTGTTTATGGCGTGGGTGCTTGACGAAAAAGAAATTTGCAACACTGGTGCATAGCTATGAGAAACGGCACAAGCGAAACTAATATTACCGCCTTGCAAAAGGCGTCATCAACTGTTCAAGAACGTTTAACATTTGCTAACGGTGCTGCAGCCGGCGTTCCCGTAGCCGTGGGGTATTTGCCCATTGCCGTAACCTTTGGATTGCTGGCCAAATCGTCAGGAGTTCCTGACTATATTACCATCATGATGTCTTTTTTTATTTTCGCCGGAGCAAGCCAGTTTGTCGGCGTTAACTTGCTGGCATTGGGAGCGGCACACTGGGAGATTGTTTTTACCACTTTCATTATTAACTTGCGCCACTTTCTCATGACCGCGTCCCTTACCCGTCGCGTTGAAGAAGGGACCGCAAAAAAATGGCTGGCGCTTTTATCCTTCGGGGTTACAGACGAAACATTCACCGTAGCTTCGCTGCGCCGCGAACGGGAATTAAGTCCCGCTTTTCTCCTGGGCCTGAACCTTATCGCTTTCAGTGCCTGGAATGCAGGGACGTGGGCTGGTATTTTCCTGGGGTCGGGTCTGCCGGAGGCAATCCAAACCAGCATGGGCATAGCCTTGTATGCCATGTTTATCGGGCTTTTGGTCCCTTCCATGAAAAAGTCCAGGCCCGTGCTGGTAATTTCCTTGCTTGCGGTGGGAATCCACTCCTTCCTGCAGTGGTTTCCCCTATTCGAGGGCCTTTCCGCCGGATGGGGCATCATCATCACCACCATCCTGGCTGCCGCCGCAGGCGCTGTCATTTTTCCCGGAGGAGGTAAAGCATAGATGGATTCGCTGGTATTGCTGGTACTGGCCATGGGAGCGGTAACCTACATTCCCCGCATGCTGCCCATGGTTTTGCTGCAAAATCTCAAGCTGCCCGCCTTTCTCAACCGCTTCCTTGAGTTTATCCCCTTTGCCGCCATAGGCGCGCTGATTTTTCCGGGCATTTTATCTTCCACCGGAGATACGGCTTCGGCCGTCGCGGGAGGAGCCGTATCCGCCATGCTGGCTTACCTACAGCTGAACCTGATGCTGGTCGTGCTGGGCGGTATTGCCGGTGTTTTGGCCTGGAACCTGTTAATGTAACAATATACAGCGAAACAAGGAACTTTTTACCCGCCCCCGGTCAGCAATGTAAAACTACCGAAAGGGGGCGCAAAAAAAAATTCGGCCTCCATGCCCAACGGCGCGCAAGCCCAGATGAACCGGTGCTCTACCTGCGGAACAGGCTTTTGTAGGCCTGCTTGATCCAATCCACGTGCAAAATAATATGCACCGCTACCAGAAATAAGAACAACAGCGCCAACCAAACGTGTATGTCCGTCCAGGTATGGCGGGAAAAAATAAATACCGCCTCGCGGCCCTGCAGCCCGCCCCTTCCCGGGCCCGGCAGTAAAAGCCAGCGCACGAGTCCCGATACCGCCACCCCCAGGCCCGAAATGAACAGCAGCAGTGCCAGCCAAAAATTGATTTGCTTTTTATACATAACCTTCTCCCCCATCCAAGGTATCCTTACGCCCGGTGAACAGCGGATATGCCGGAAAAAGTTTACAGGCACGCCGCCCGAAAATAATTATGCGCCGGTGTATTCCCGTCGAACCGTCTTTATGTTAAGCTACATACAGCTATAAGTTGAGCCGTAACGAAAGGGGATATGCATGCGCCTGGCAACCATCAAG
>CAJYBN010000058.1 GCA_913064925.1 uncultured Peptococcaceae bacterium | reverse complement strand
TTTTACTGCCGATCATGCCTATGTACCGCGCTCGGGAATGAATGACGGCTGCCAGGCAGGCTTTATCGTACTTGTGCCCGCGGGTAACTATAACGATGCTGGTAGCGGCATCTATCTTTTCAGCCCAAAATTTATTTGACAAGATTTCCTCGAAGCTGGTGCATATTACTTCCTCCGCTGAGGGAAAACGCTCCCGGTTGGCGAATTCCGGCCTGTCGTCAATTACCGCCGTCCGGTAGCCGAGAATTGAAGCCATTTCTACCAGCGGCAGGGCCACGTGCCCTCCGCCGAAAACCAGCAGCCTTTTTTCCGGAAAGTACGAGTCTTCCAGTATTTTTACCATTTCAGCGCCGGGAAGGTTTAACTCCAAAATATCGGTCCGAGGTGCGGAATGCCTGATGATGCTCTCAGCGCGGCCCGCCACTTCCTCGTCCAGCATTTTCATTCCCAGCGTGCCGTATCTTTCCCCGCTCCCGCATACAAGCAAGCGGGCCCCCTGCACCAGTTCGGTACCCTTCCCCGCCTCAAGCACCGTGTAGAGAACGGCGGTGTTCCCGCTTTCAATATTCTCCAGCAGTTTTTCAAAAATAAATTTCGCGCCCGCCACGGAAAACCACCTCAAACTGGGAAATTGTTATGCTTGCCGGTCAGAATGCGTACCGCCGCCAGCGCGCCGCGGCCGACGGCCCTGGCCTTATCGGTAACGGTAAAACAAACGCCCGGGTCTTCGGCCGGGTGGACGTCTCCCACTTTCATGCCCGGGTGGACTTCCAAACCGTCCCTTAACAGCCCCCGCACCACTCCCCCGATTTTAGCCTTCACCGGCTCACCGTTTACCAGGGCCACCGTTTCCCCTTGCTTGACGAGATCGCCAATCTTCAGCTTGGCGTGGAATATCCCGCCTGCGGGAGCGCGAAGAACCCTTTCCACGGTATAACCCATAACCTCGCCGGGTATGCCCGTGTTGGGAGCCGCCTTTCCTTTAAATATGGGGTTTCCGAGATCAGGCCCCCTTTGCGTTTCAATAACCGCGTGGGCGTCTACCCCCGCTTCAAAACCGGGCCCGAGGGCAATGACTACGTCCGCATCGCGGATACTTGTCCCCAGGTTCTTTTTGGCCATGGCGGCATCGATAAAAATTGCCGGGCGGAACTTCTTCAGGATCTCACCACGCGGGTCAACCAAAACGGCGATTTCTCCCTTTTTGGCAATCTGCATCGCTTCATCGAAACCGTTAGCCAGCCTTCCCCATATTCCCTCGACGCATATTTGGCCTTCATAGACTGCCTCGGCAAAGGAAACCATCCTGCGCACGCAGGTGGGCTGTTCGGTTTCGGTCATCACAACGGGGTACCCGGCTTCTCTAAAAACGCAGGCAACGCCGCTGGCCAAGTCCCCGGCTCCTCTGATTAAAGCAAGTTCCCGGCCCATAGCAAAAATCGCTCCTTCCAAAGTGTCTCGTTATACTTGTTTAAGTATAACGAGCCTATATAAAATTTACCGCTGGTCAAAATATTTTTGATACAACTTCTTTAATTCCCGGTCAGCTTCTTGCATGAATGCATCATATTTACGGACCAGCTCCCGGGCCTCTTCGGTAAGATAAGAACCGCCCCCGGAATTACCTCCTACTTCACGCCTTAAAAGTTTAAAACCCAACCGCTTTTCCAGCGTATTAATTAAATTCCAGGCCTGGCTGTAGGACATATTTATCTCCCTGGCGGCTTTGTTCAGGGAATTTAGCCTGTCAATACGTTTAAGAATGTCACTGGGCCCTTTACCGAACGCTTTTCCCTTTTTGTCCAGCCAAATTTTATAACGAAGCTGCATCTCTTGGGATCCCCCGTTTATAGGAAGTCCAAAACTAATAGCAAGTGAAAATTTCGTTACAGCCTTAATACATCTCAACGAAAACCGAGTCGCCTTTTTACGGCCAGGTAATCTTCCCAAGTGTCAATGTCTACATGGATACCAGGGTCATTTACTTCTACTCGGCAAACGTGATCGGCATATTTCCTTAAAATTTCCCTGCCCCCGGTGTCGCCCGAAAGCTTCAGCAGCTTGTCAAAAAGCCTGTTGTTAAAAAGTACCGGGTGCCCCCTCCGCCCTTGATACACAGGAACTACCGCAAGGCTGCTTGTATCTGCATATACCTGCAACAGGCGATTAATGGTACCCGGTTTAACCAAAGGCATATCCCCCGGCAGGATCAACACGGCGTCAATTTTTTCCGGGCGAGATATTAAATATTGAATCCCTGCCTTTATTGACGTGCTCATACCCTGGCGGAAATATTCATTTTCCACGATTTCAACCCTAGCGTGCACCAACTCCTGTTGCAATTGCTCCTTCTGGTGTCCCACCACCAGGGTGATGCCGTCAATGTTACTGGCAAAAACGCGATCAAGTGTATGCTGGATAACTTTTCGGCCCGCTAACTCAAGTAACAGCTTATTTTTCGACATTCTGCTGGAAAACCCGGCTGCCAGCACCAGCGCTTCAATTGCAGGCAATTCTTAACACTTCCCGAACTGCGCTAATTCTTTTATTCAGCAGCAGCATCTCAGCAAATCTTCCTCACCGGCGGGTTACACCTGGCTGCGCCAACAATAATTTTTTCTGTACCTGCCTTTTTCAATATGCGGGCCAAGTTCAGGGCTTCTCTTTCCTCGTTTTTATTTTCTACTTTATTGATAAACGGGATCCACCTGGCGTTTGGGGGCACGTTTTTCTTGTAACCTTCAGGATGCAGCATAATACCGGCAATGATTTTTTCAGTTACTATATCTCCGTAGTCAAGCCCCGTTAATGCACTAATTTGCTCTATAGCATGAAAATATTCTTCCACCAACGGTTTACCTATGCATTCAGCACCCACCACGGGTACCACTATTGTGGCAAATTCCGGGATAGCCGGTTCATGTTGGCGCGGAGCCTTAAACGCCCTGCCTTTGGCACCGTCCCCTTCTATCAACATGATATCGACACAGTTCATTTGCCAAATTTCCTGCACTTCCCGCATGGAAAGGGCGGTGATTTTCCCCGCCGGGTCAACTTCTTTACCGATAACAACATAATTATTCCTGGTAATTTTATCAACAGCGGCATGCCGCCAATTTGTTGACGCACCGGTTATAACCAGCAAGTTATAATCAGTTGGAGCAAACATTTTTGTGGTGGTGGTTACCGCTACCTTAGCGCCTGTAACTTGCATTTCCTGAACCAGCCTATTGATGATGGTTGTTTTGCCGCCAGCTCCCACCAGCACAACAATATCCTTTTGTTGTAAGTCCAGTGCTTCACTAATCAGCTTCACACCCACTACCCCAAACCTTTCTTCTAAATTATACCAGGTTCCGGTGAACCGATCACATATCGATTTGCAGAAAAATAAGCTCATACGCCCATGCCGGGCGTACAACCGGGAACCACGACCGCTTGCCGGCTGCGGTACCCGAGATAACTTATAACATAGAGGGGTAGTTAACTGTCGGTCAGTTTTTCCGAAACATGCACCAGCTCTTTGGCGCTGGACTCGATTTCGTTGATGTTGGTGGATATATCTTCGGTGGTGGCGGCCTGCTGCTGGGACACTGCGGAGATCTGGTGGATTTGGGTGAAAAAGTTTAGTATGGTTTCCTGGATGTGCTTTAATTTACCGCTGATATCTGTGATGGAACTGCTTGTTTTGGCCGCCAGCTTGCGGATTTCACTGGCCACCACGTTGAACCCGCGCCCGTGTTCGCCCGCCCGTGCGGCTTCAATGGCCGCGTTCAGGCCCAGTAGGTGGGTTTGGTCTGCAACCTCTTTGATCAGGGAAATTACCGCATCTATTTCTTTGACGTTCTGGTCGATATACGAGGTGTCGTTGGACAACTGCTGAGTGGTGGCCGCTAGCTGCTCGGCGGCGCCCGCCAGGTTGCTACTGATGGTGGCAAGCTTATCCAGCGAGGCCCAGAGTTTCTCCGCCATTTCACCGACTTTTTCTTGCATTTCTACAGACCTGATCATCGCCAGGGCGCCGATGGCGTTTCCGCTTTCATCTAAGATCGGGACAGCTGAGCCGATAAAGGGTACGCCCAGAATTTCCCGGGGTATCTTTTTAACCACCGGTTTTCCTTCCTTTAAACAAACGTCCGTAATGCTCCCGGGCGTGATTTTGTCTCCCGTTTTTACCGGGGTGATGGCTTTTTTACCTATATCCACCTCAAGATACTTTTCCGTATCCGATAAGGACAGGGTGGGTTCTGCGCCCACCAGCCGGCGCAGGTAGGGAAGGAAGTCCAGAAACTGGTTTAACCGGTCAGCAGCGGTACCGTGCATGTGCTTACACCTCTTATAAAAGTGTGGGATGCAGCGGTGAACACAAATATACCCATACTGATAATAGATTTGTTCAAGTACCTCCGGTGTCAGCAAACAATACGCCCGGCCAAATCCCGGGGATGCATCCAGACCCGGCCCCGAACGGCCATTATTACCCCCAGCAGCAAACCCCTTCCCTGGTACTGGAAAAACTTGCGCTGCCCGGCCTGCATGGCTCGGCTAACGGTTTCGTTGTCCAGCTCGCCGACCTCGACGGTCACCAGCTGGCCCCGGATATCCGTAAGCGGGTCGATTAATTCCGCCCTGGTGCGCGCAATCGCCGGGTGGTCGGCATTGACCGCATTGGCCAGCATGGTGGCGCAGGCGTCGGCCCTGGCCGCCGTTTCCGCCAGCGCCACCACGGAAGAAGCGATGCCTTTAGTAAAACTTCTGCCGCCCAACCCGCTGGTGGCGATGCCGCCAATTTGAGAGGCCTGTGTGATGTCCAGGGAGTGGGTTACTACACCCGCGGCAAGGTCGGTGATAATCCCGACGCGCACCGGCCCCGGCTCCGAAGATTCCACCCGGATGGCGATGTCCCCGCCGTTATTGACGATAGCCTTTGTAGCGCCGTGCTCGACCAGCGTAGCCAGTACGGCGTCGGCAATGGAGCCCGCCACGGCGGCCATAGGGGTTACGTCGGGCTCCCCCGTGGCCCGAGTCGCCTCGATCATCATGTTGAGCACGGCGGGGTATGCTTCCCGGGGTTCCACCTGCCGGGCCAGCCTTTTAGCAACATACAGGTACCTGGTGAGTTCCTGCAGCTGCCGGACGGCGGCCTGGCCCCCGGCTTCAGCGGCCCGGTCCAAGGGCTGCCCGTTTCTGTAAGCTTCTATGACCATGGAAATGGGGCCGTAGTCAACCAGAATTTTTCCGGGCGCCAGGCTGCTGAACACAACGAAAACCTCCCCGCGGCGACTTTATTTGTAAGGCAAAAGCCGCCGGTGCGCAAAAAGCAGCGCGGCGCCGGCCGCAACGCCCGCCGGCGGGCAGCACAGGCGCCGCGCTGCAAAGAAAACACCTTGCGCTAATGCGTTTCCTTTATGAGCATGTCGCGCCACGCACCAGGCTGGCCATCAACGTCATTCTACCTCAGGCCATCCTCGCCCTTCACTTCCTCCAGCTTCAGCCCGCCGATCCTGGGTAACGGGCGGCCAGAATCGGTGACGCAGACAATCAGCACCAGCTCGTCGGCCCTAGGAGCGTCGGGAACGCGCACTTCCATCGCGTCGTAGTGCGAGCGCACGTAAGCGGCGTTTTTATAATGCAACGGCACATCTATGGCCGCGCCGGGGTAGCCCAGCTTTTTGGCGGACGGGATAATGGCCTTGCCGCCGCCCACGTTTTCCCGCATGGGTTTGCCCAGCTTGGGGTGCATCAGCGCTGCGCAGTGTTCCAGTTCACCCTGCTCCCCTGCGATGGCCGCCTTGCCGTAGCTGTGCACCTGGGCAGGTTCAATCCCCAGAGCCTCCACCGCCTTTTGGGTCAGCATTACCCCCAGCTGCTCGCTCCAGTCGTACAGCAAGGAAAGGTCTTCCTGGTACTTACCCGCATATGGATTTTTGAACACCGCCGCCGCCGCCGCCTTGCGGGTGGGCCGGTCCAGCTTCACCTGTCCGTCCGCCCGGGTTTCTTCCATTATAACATATATTTTCCTAATCTCCAGCTGGTTTCCCATTTTTCTTCCTCCTTACGATTTTTTCAATGTGGCCGCCAATTTCACGGTACTTATCCAGGGTAATAGTGTATTCCACCGGCGCCACCGTGGCCGGCGTGGGAACCCAGGTAAACGCTTTGGGCACCACCTTTTCCACGTCCACCAGAAAATTGATGCCGCCGCCGGGCATGATGTAAGTGGGCGCGCCGCCGATGGTGAGTTTGGCCTCTCCCGCGTGCACGGCCCGGGTCAGCTTAATGGGATAGTTGCAGACGCCGGCCCTGGCGCTGCCTCCGGTGCCGCCCACATAAACCGCCGAAACCCTGGCGTCCTCGCAGTTGGATTTAATCAGGTCCACCACTTCGATTACTTTTGGTGTCAAAGGTATTTCCTTAACGTTGCCCTCGGCATCCACGGTAAACAGGGCCGCCTTCCGGCCTGTGGTTTCGGTGACCAAGATTTTAATGCCGGGCGAGGCCACGTTCATATCCACCTTCAGGATCGCGTCCCGCGGGTTTTCGATATTGGTACCGCCCCAGCCGTTACCGTGCTCGCCGAAATAGCGGCCCCTGGTGCTCTTGCGGGCGTTGGGAATCACTCCGCTCCACTGCAGGCCTGCTTCTTCACCGGCCCGGTGCTCGGAAAGTAACCCCACCACGTGGTGGTCCAGAATAATGGCCTCGTCCACCGCTTCGGCCAGCTGCCGGGCGAACATGCCGATGGTGGCGCTGCCGCAGCCCACCCGCATCTTCTGGTCCACCTGGCCGTTGATAACAGGCGGCTTGCCCACCTGAAGCTCCAGTTTGGCACCCTGGTCTACCTTCAGGGTGACCCGCTCGCCGTTGCAGATATCTACAATGGTCCTGGCCACAATGAAACCTGACTTGCCGGTAAGCAGGTTGGCCCCGCCGATGGCCAGCATTTTGGAGCCATATTCCTCGGTTTCCACCATCCCCACGATTTGCCCGTCCCGGCGCACCTTTGCCCCTTCTTCGCCGATATGGAAGTTGGTGTCCACCTTGACCTTAACCCCGCTGTAGCTCAGCGGTGCCTCGGTAACCACCGTAACCACGTCTATCCCATCCACGGTGTCCATGACGATGTGGGGGGCGGGCTTGCTGTCGGGATAGGTGGTGCCGGCGCCCACCCCCGTGATCAAAGGGCGCTCCAGATGCGGCTGGCTGGCCGTTCCGGCCGCGGGCTCAGTAACCAGCGGCCTGCTTCTCACCAGCTGGCCGTTGATGTTCACGTAACGCCGGCAGGCACCGTGGTAGCCCGGCAATATTGCGCACTGTATGGGGCAGCAGCCGCACTGCACCGCTTCGCCATCCACTTGCTCCGTCATGGTGAGGCTTTGGAACTTGCATACCCGAACGCAAACTCCGCAGTTTACGCATTTTTTTTTGTCTATGACGGCCTTGTGATCAACAACAAATATCGCTCCCGTGGGGCAGTTTTGTTCACAAAAGCCGCAGCCCCTGCATTTTTCCAGGTCTATTTCAATCATTGCCGTCCCTCCGGAAATCATATGTTATTTGATCTCCACCTGCTGCCTGGCCGGAGGAGTGTTCCTGCTCTTTTTGACTCTGATGATGCCGTCAATGATTACCATGGCCACGCCCGGTAGGTCGCCGGCCTCGATGGCCCCGAGGGCATCCACTCCCACCGAGCCGATGGGGGCGTCGATGATCACCAGGTCCGCCTCTTTGCCCGCGGCTATCATGGAAGTGTTGAGCCCGTATACCCGGGCCGTGTTTCCGGTGGCCATGGCGATGGCCTGGGCGGCGGAAATACCCGACATGGCGGACAGCTGCACGATGGTCCGCAGTATCCCCAGAGGAATGATGCCCGTTCCGGAGGGGGAATCGTTGCCGATGATGATGCGGTGCAGCTGGTTTTTATCGGCCAGCCGCCGGGCCACGTAATCGGCAATTTTAATGTTGCCGCACTGCACTATTTCCAGCGGCAGGTCGCTGTTGTCGATCAGTTTATCCGCTTCCGCGGCGGGTATCGCCGTGGGGCCCCCGTTAACGTGGGAGACCACCGTAGGTTTAACATGCATGACCATGTCGGCGGTGACTGTGGAACTGCCCGGGATGGAAGTGCCGCCGGTGTGCATGGCCACCTTCATACCGTATTTTTTGGCCCACTCCACCATCGGCGCCGCTTCTTCCGCCGTTTTGACGCTGCCCAGTCCGATCTCGCCCACCAGCCATACGCCGGCCTCAGCCATCTCGGCAAAATCCCTTTCCGTCAAGCCCTTTTCTAGGATCAGGGCACCACCGTGGATTTTTAACCCGTTGGGCCTAAAGTTTTGAAATGACTTGTGGGCCAGAACGGCCAACGCCTTCACGCCTGCCGGGTCTTTAGGTCTGCCCGGCGTGTGCGGTTCGCCCGCCGAGATCATGGTGGTCACGCCGCCGTGCAGGGAACTATCCAGGTAATCGAGGGTTTTCTGCCTGGGGGTGAAATCGCCCAGCACCGGGTGCACGTGGGAGTCTATCAGCCCCGGGATGACGGTAGTACCCTTGGCGTCCACTACCTGGTCCGGGGTCGATGTTTGCAGGAGATCCTCATTGCCAACGGCCTGAATTTTGCCATCCACCACAAGAATGGTGTTGCCCTCCAGGATGGGATTGCTAATGTCGCCGCTGACAATGGTGCCGATGTTCGTTACCGCTAAAGTTGCCATTGTCACCCACTCCTTATAAAATCAGGTTATTCATTTATTTAAATACTTTATCAAGCCTGCCGCCATACACTCACTCGCTCCAATTACCTCGCAGGCCAGGCCGGCACTCAGGCTCACGCTTAGGGATTACCCCGGCTTTTTACCCCGGCGTTTATTCCGCGGACAGCGCCTTTGCCGCGGCCCGAACGGCCGCCACGATTTTGCCGTACCCGGTACACCGGCAAAGATTGCCGGAGATGGCGATCCTTATTTCCTCTTCCGTAGGGTCGGGGTTTTTGTCCAGCAGGGCCTTGGCCGACAGGACCATGCCGGGCGTGCAATACCCGCACTGCACTGCGCCCGCCTCTAAAAAGGCCTGCTGCACGGGGTGCAGGTTACTTTCATCGCCCAGCCCCTCAATGGTCACAATATTTTTACCGTGCGCCTTGACCGCCGGGTAAATGCAGGATGCGACGGGCTCACCGTTGATCAGAACGGTGCAGGCCCCGCACTCGCCCTCGTTGCAGCCCCGTTTGGTCCCGGTCAAATCCAGCTGCTCACGCAGCACGTCCAGCAAAGTTGCGTCTGGTTCCACCTCCAGGCGCACGGGCCGGCCGTTTACCACAAATACCAGATTTTCCTTGGCATTAAGCACCGGCATCACCTTCCAAGCTTTGCAAAGCATTCCTTAAAGTGCGGTAAGTCATCACCCTGACCAGCTCAATCCGGTATTCCGCGCTGCCCCGCAGGCGGCTGTCCCGGGGCCGAGCAGACCTGGCCGCCGCTTCCGCAGCCGCTCGCAGGGTGCGGTCGTTCAGCGGCTCGTTGATCAATATTTGCTCGGCTTCCGTGGCCCGCAGGGGAACTGGAGCCACCGGCGCTACACAAACGCAGGCTTTTTGCAGGTTTTGCGCCTGGCGGTCGCAGGCCAGGCTTACCCCCACGTTGAGCACGGGCAGCGCCAGCGCGTTCCGGCGGGCGATCCGGCCAAAGGCGCTGACCAGCCGGCCGGGAGCGACGTCAAATGAAAACTCCTTGATCATTTCCCGGGTGGGGTCAATATTGGACTTGCCTACCCCGGCAAACAAGCCGGTTAAAGGCACTTCCCTTTCCCCGGCCGCGGAAATAATCGTGGCTGTGGCGTCCAGAGCCATCAGCGCCACCGCCGTATCCGCGGCCGGCTGGGCGTTGACAATGTTTCCCCCCACGGTACCCACGTTGCGGATTTGCGGTGAACCTACGCTGGCCGCCGCCTGGGCCAAGACCGGGGCCGTTTTCCTCAACAAGGGGGAAGCTGCCAGTTGACGGTGGGTGGTTAATGCCCCGATTCTGATTTTACCGTTGTCTTCTTTAATGTACTGCATTTCTTCTATGCCGCTGATGTCAACCAGGACCCTGGCCCGTTTTTGGCCTTCCCGGAGCTGAATCACCAGGTCGGTACCCCCGGCAATCAATCTGGCCTGGCCCTCGAATTGCGCCAGTAAATCCAACGCTTCCGGGGCATTGCGGGCGAGATAATATTTTTCCCAGTACATCAACTGCCCCCCTTTTTACGAAATTGCTTTATCCATCCGGCAAAAAACAGGTAATGTAACAGGTAGTAAGGTATAGAGGAGGAAGAAAAATTTTCTTCCTCCCTTATTCCAATAACCGCGCGGCGCGCGTTTTTCCCGGCCATGCCCGGTTTAAATGGCGTTTTTCTCCTTCAGCGCGCCGTTTACGTAACTGATGAACTCCTCGGCCTTTTCGGCAGGCGGGCTGGTCAAGTAGCTGACTACAATAAACAGCACCGTAGATACGATGCCGCTCCAGACGCCCGGCCACCAGCCCAGGGGCTTGATACCGCCGAACTGGAACCACAGGGCGATAAACCCGCCCACCAGGATGCTGGTAATGGCGGCCGGAGCCGTGCCCCGCTTCCAGAAGAAGGCCCCGATGATGGCCGGTACCGTGACCAAAAGGCCGGCCGAGGAAGCCACGGACAGCACGGCGATCAGGCCCAGGCGCAGGGTGGCGAACAGGAAGGCCGCTATCGCAAACAGCAGCACAAAAACTTTACCGATGGAGAGCAGCTTGCTCTCTTCGATTCCCGGACTAAGACGTTTCACTACGTCCTGCGAAACCATTGAAGAAAGCGTCAAAATGATGGAGTTGATGGTGGAAATGGCGGCAGCGGTAATGCCCACCATCACCAAAAGGGCGATGCCGGCAGGCACGATGTCCAAAGCCAGCAGGCTGGGCGTGGCCAGGTCGCCTTTGGGCAGGTCGGGGATCAGAACGCGCGCCGAAAATCCCCACAGAATGGAAATCAGGGTGTAAATAAAACCAAAGCACAAAAAGCCCATCACCATTGTGCGCATGTGCGTCAGCGAGCGGGGAATGAACAGGCGCTGGCTGACCTGCGGGTTGGACAGGCAGAAGAAGAACCAGGGCAGGCTGAGCCCGATGAAGGCTTTGAAATTAAAGAAACCCGGCCCCGGTACGGTCAGCCACTTGGGAAAATCCGTTTCCAGCTTGCCGAACAGCCCGCCGAAGCCGCCGAAACCGAGGTACACCACAAACAGCACCGACAGGGTGGAGACGATGATCATGACCAGGGCCTGCAGCGAGTCCGTCCAGGCCACGGCCCTCATGCCCCCCATGTAGGCCCAGACCACGGCCACGATGGTGGCGATGACCAGGCCCGTCATGAACGGGATGGCGCCGCCCGACATGCCTTCCATCAGCGTGCCGATGCCGATGAGCTGCACGGCGCTGTAGGGAATTAAAAAGATGATGGAGGCCACAGCGGCAATTACCTGCAGCCCGCGGCTCTGGTAACGGTCCCCTAGCATCTCCGCCGGGGTGACGTAGTTATACTTTTTGCCAACCAGCCAGAACCGGGGACCGAAAAAGGCCACCAGCACCAGGCCGGACAGGTAAATCAACTCAAACCCCCAGGCGCCTACACCGCCAATGTAAGTAAACCCAGCCAGGCCTACCAGCATGAAGGCGCTGTATGTGGTGGCGCTATAAGTAAGGGCAGCCACCACGCCATTCACGGCCCGGTTGGCCAGGAAGAAATCCACCATGCCCTGCCCCATGCCTTTTCTGGCGTAAACGGCCACGATGGTGCCAAGGATAAAATACAAGATGACTGCGGTATAAATGTATGCGGAGTTCATGCTAATCCCTCCATTTACTAGTAATCACGCCGACGCTGATAATCGCCACAATGGCGAACACTCCCCAATAAAGGAAAGCTCCGTAGACTTTAGGCACGTTGCTCAAAAAGTAAAAGGGAACGATAAAAGCCGACAAGACTAAAATGAGAAACCAAATTACCCAGCCTTTGAGTTGGCTTTCCATTATTAATCACCCCCATATGGTAAATTAACGTCACCCGCACTGCGCATGCGGCAGCAGCCGAGGTTTAAGCCACCCCACTTGCCAATTCATCATTCATTGGCCTCGCCCAGCACCGGCGTCCTGTTCAGCCCGGGCTTTTAACGCGCGCAGGATTTTCTCCGGCGTGATGGGCAGGTCATAAAACCTGATGCCCAATGCGTTGCTAACGGCGTTGGCGATGGCGGGTGCTGTAGGTATCAAGGCCGGCTCGCCCACGCCCTTGGCCCCGAAAGGTCCCGTTTTTTCCGCGTCTTCCACGATGATGGTGGTAACTTCCGGGCAGTCGCACGCAGTGGGAATAAGGTAGCTGGACAGCCTAGGGTTGGCGATAACCCCGCCGGCGATAACAACCTCTTCCATCAGGGCGTAGCCCAGCCCCATTGCGCAACCGCCCTCCACCTGGCCCTCTACGGCTAGGGGATTCACCGCCCGGCCCACGTCGTGGGCCGCCACCACCCGCAGCACTTCAACCTGGCCGGTTTCCGTATCTACTTCCACCTCGGCCCACTGGGTGGCAAAAGCGTAAGTAGCGTAGGGCACGCCCTGCCCCGTTTCCTCATCCAACCCGGTGACCGCGGGGTTGAACGAGCCCGCCCCCAGGACCTGGATGCCGTCCCGGCGGCATTGGGCCAGTACTTCTTGCAATGTCACCCTGATGCTGGGATCCGCGGCTGAAAAAACCGAACCTTCAGATAATACCAGATCTTCCGGCGGCACTTCCAGCATTTCCGCCGCTTTTCCGGTAATGATTAGCCCAGCGTTGGCCGCCGCCTTTTTGACCGCGTTGCCCGAAATGTAAGTTTGGCGGCTGGCTGATGTTGCCCCGGCATCGGGCGTAACCGCCGTGTCGGCCGCCACCACCCGCACGTCGTCCACGTGCACGCCCAGCTGTTCGGCTACAATCTGGGCCAACGCGGTGGTGGAACCCTGGCCGATGTCGGCGCAGCCGGTAGACAGGATCACAGTGCCGTCGTACAAAACCTGCACAAACGCCCCCGCCGGGTTCGGCAGCCCGGTGTTACCGATCCCGTACCACATGCACGCTACTCCCCAGCCTCGTTTTTTCAAGTGTTTTTCACCCCCGTCAAACAAGCCGCTCGTCGCCCGCCGCGCCGGCCCGGGCAATTTTTTCGCCCGGCGCCCACTTTTTACCGGCTGCCGCCGGCACAACCGCTTTCCTTTTGCAGCCTGGCCACCACCTCCTCCAGGGTTTTGCCGATCCCCACGCTTTGTTCTAAGACCTGGCCGGTGGCCGTGGTCGCGCCGGGATGCAAAAAGTTGCGGCGGCGGATTTCCCACGGGTCCAGGCCCACTTTTTGCGCCAGCAAATCCATCTGGCCTTCGTGAGCGAAAGCTACCTGCGGTACCCCGAAGCCTCGCATGGCGCCGCACATGGGTTTGTTGGTATAAACGCCCAGCACTTCGATGCTAACGTTGGGTACCACATAGGGACCCGTGGCATGCACCGCCGCCCGGGTGACCACCCCCGGGCCGTACGAGGCATAGGCGCCGGTATCGGCGATAATCTTCACCTCAACGCCCAGCAGCTTGCCGTCCCGCTTGGCCGCCGTTTTATAATGAATGATATAGGGATGCCGCTTGGCGGAAGCGATGATGGATTCCGGCCGGTCGTATACCAGCTTGACCGGCCGCCCGGTTACCCAGGCCAGCAAAGCCACGTGGCACTGCACGGAAATGTCCAGCTTCCCCCC
>CAJYBN010000057.1 GCA_913064925.1 uncultured Peptococcaceae bacterium | reverse complement strand
TTGCAGGACGACTACTCACTATCCAAACCTTTGTTCCTGTGCTATAATAGTTCCATGGAAAGACAAGCCAACAACGGTATCAGGCAATCCTTAGATTTCAGATAGCATTTGCTTGAGGAAGAAAGACGTCGAGGAAGAAAGACGTTAAAGGAGTGTTGATATCTGATTTCACCGGAACAACTTGAAAAAGAAAGCCAAGCAGTTGAAAAAGATAATTTTTTATTGAGGGCATTTTTAAAGAATCAGGATCCCGACGAGGTGGACAGGCTGGTAAATAGCATGCATAATGATCTTTTTAAGCAGGTGGATTGTATATCATGCTCTAATTGTTGCAAAAGAATTGCACCTGTACTAAATGAAAAAGACATAGTAAGGATTTCCAAAGCTATGGGACTTTCTACAACTGAATTTAAGGAAACCTATCTTAGGAAATATAATGACGGATGGAGCATGAAAAGCACGCCATGTCCTTTCCTGACCCCCGAAGGCTGTTCAATATATGATATGCGGCCCGAGACTTGCAAGGAATACCCGTATACTGGCAAGGACGAGATTGTGTTCAGGCTTATTAATCTTATTAACAACTGTAAAATATGTCCTGTAGTTTTTGAGATATTTCAAAAGCTCAAAGTTATATATGGTAGGGAGTTTCGGGAATATAAGCGTGTTATGGCTCCATATTGGAGGTAGCCCCCTTCAGTGAGTGGGACGGGGTATTTTTTGAAATCTAATCAACTAAAGGAGGCACGGCTCATGAAGTCATTCATAGTACCCAGGGATATAATATTTGGCTGGGGTTCTTTAAGTTTCTTAAGCAGGTTGAAGGGGAAAAGAGCTTTTATTGTGACAGATCCCGTTATTGCGGAAGTCGGGTTGCTGGATAAAGTGCAAAGTCACCTGCAGCAAGGCGGTTTGGAAGTGCAGGCATTTACCGGGGTGGAGCCGGACCCTTCCCGGGAATTAATAGAAAAAGGCGCCGGGTTGATGCGGGCCTTCGAACCCGACTGGATTATTGCCTTGGGCGGGGGCTCTGCCATTGACGCGGCCAAGGTGATGTGGGTGTTTTATGAACACCCGGGTATTACCTGGGAAAAGATTATAAAGAAAGTACCCGCTTTGCGAAACAAGGCCAAATTGATTGCCGTTTCCACCACCAGCGGAACGGGTTCGGAGGTTACCAGCGTGGCGGTGATCACCAACCGGAGCGTGCAACCACATGTCAAGGACATGATCATCAGCCGTGAAATAGGCCCGGATATCGCCATAGCGGACCCGGAGCTGGCTTCCACTATGCCGCCGGGTGTTACGGCCGCTACAGGCATGGATGTACTTTCCCACGCCGTCGAAGGTTTTGTTTCCACCATAGCTTCGGAAATCGACCGGGCGCTGGCTTTGAAGGTTGTCCAAATGGTGTTCCACAGTTTGCCCAAGGCATATGCCAACGGGCGCAACAAGCAGGCCAGGGAGGAAATGCATACCGCTTCTTTAATGGCCGGTATGGTTTTCACCAACACTTCCCTGGGGGTCACTCACGCCCTGGCCCACCAGTTGGGGTCCGAGTTCGGCGTTCCCCACGGCATGGGCAATTCCCTGCTGCTGCCTTACGTGGTTCAGTATAACTCCATCGCTGTTGCCGAACTGTACGCCGAATTAGCCGGAGCGCTGAATCTGCAGTTTAATGATAACCGGGAAGCGGCGGATAAACTGGCCAACGCCATGTTCCAGCTGCAAAAAGATATCGGGCTGCCCCGTACTATCAAAGAATACGGCATAGACGAAGCATCCTTTAACAACGCCTTGGACCACCTGGCGCAAAACGCTATGCGCGACATTACCATCAGGACCAATCCCCGCCTGCCAACCCTGCAGGACCTGAAAAACTTGCTGATAACCGCTTACACAGGGAGTCAGGCCTTTCCCGGTGCCAGGTGTTGAAAGGTTGAAAGGTTGAAAGTTGCGGGAGCGGGAGGATATTGCCCGCTTTTTTTTATGGGTTAAAACCTATAAATAAAACCTCTGACCGCGGCCCGGACGGGAGCATATGATAAAGCAATAGCATATGACAAAGCAATAAAAGGCTGGGAGGTTTGTATTGTGGATAAGGACACCATCAAGGCCGTGGCCGAAACGCTGGTTGCCACCGGCGGCTGTCAGGCCGACGACGAGTAGCTGCTGCTGTCCCAAGGTTGTATTGTTTTGCTTTAAAAACGTCAATTGCGTCAACTAGGAAAAAAATTGTCCCCATTCGCTGACAATCCAAATTTCACTAAAAACAGAAAAAGCCCCGCAGGGCTTTATTTTACTGGTGCCGGAGACCGGACTTGAACCGGTACGTCATTTGCATGACCCGGGATTTTAAGTCCCGTGCGTCTGCCAGTTCCGCCACTCCGGCTTGCAAATAAATTATATAAAGCACTTATAATTATATGGCATGTGCAACCCCCGTGTCAATTGGATCCGGTACTTTTCGGTACTTTTTGTTCGCTGTTGAAGTAAGGGTGGCGGTTCCGGCGCCCGCTGCCGCGCGGCTTACCTGCAGTACTTTTGCATGGCATTGCTGAATAATTGCAAGTGGTGCTGCTCGTCCCTGATGATTCTTTCCAGAATGGCATCAATGTACGGGTCTTTGATCAGCTGCTGGTGTTTGCGGTACTGGGCAATGGCGGACTCTTCCGCGGCTATGTCCGCGGCCAGGCGGTCGCAGACGGCATAGCCGTAATAGACGTAATCCGCACACCAGTACGTTTCCCTGTTGCGCGTCAGCACGCGCAGGCGTGGATCCACGCCCAGCAGCCGGATGGTTTCGCCGAGCATTTCCAGGTGCCACATTTCGATAATGGCAATGCATTCTTCCAATTTGGCCAGATCTTCGTACTTTTCCTCGAAAATCACATGGTGGTAGAAGTACTGGTTGATGGCCGTCATTTCACTGACCCGGCCGGCGTAATCTTCCAACAGCAGCTCGGCATAATAGCGATTGGGCCTTTGCACCTTTATTTCCGGGTATGGCAGCGCCAGGGCGCACCACCTGCTGACATGCGCTTGGCGAACATCCCCCCGGGCAGAATTATTATTTTGCACCGGTGTATGCCCCCCGTCAGTTTATCGGTGATAAGCATTCAATTATTAATTAATTGTATGGTGCAGGTGGTTGTTTTATGCCGGGGGACGGGCTGTATTACCTGATATCGCCGCTAAGGTGCAGGCCTGCAACGCCGATGATGATTAAGCTGAGGGAAACCAGCTTGGCGGCAGAAACGGATTCTTTGAACCAGATTATTCCCACAACGGCAATAAGAGCGGTTCCCAGGCCCGACCAAATGGCGTAGGCCACGCTAATGTCGATTTTTTTCAGGGCCATGGTGAGGGAGGACAGGCTGAGTACGTAAAAGAGAAACATCAGCAGCGAGGGCAGCAACCTGGTGAACCCGTGCGAAAGTTTCATGCAGGTAGTGCCGGAAACTTCCATTATAATGGCCAGGATAAGAAAAAGCATGCTCATGATTTTTTGCTCCTTCGGGTAGGTTTTCAGCTGCGCGGGCGGGAGTTGCTGCGAGAGGTGATAAACCGCCGCCAATCACCGCCGGGCACCAAAATGCAGTTTTTCCTAACCCATTCCCTGTGCTGCGCGGGGCAGACGTATACCGTACAGCGCACTTTTTCTTTTGACCCGTCAATAGTTACTTCCCGTTCCACCCGCTCGTACAGGTTGCCCGGGTGGCCGGGAGCGATGAAGTCTTCCAGCCGGTCCAACGCCGCTGCCATGGCGGCGTCGCCTTCCAGTAAAACGGCCTCGCCGCGTACCATGCCGTTGGCTTCCTCTACCAGCATGGGGTAACCCTGAGGCAGGTGATACAGGACGCCCGGCAGGGACGCGGGGTGGCACTGCCGGGTCGCCGCTTCGATGAGCCCGTGGTTGGACATGCCCCGCAGCAGGGTGCCGTAGACAAAATACCAGTTGCCAAGCATGTCGGTTAGAGTTTTCACTCCTCTTTTACATTTTGCAGCCGGTCCTGATGCAGCGGACGTTGAAGTAGCTGATAAGCGCGATGCAATAAATGCCCGCTGCGATTTCACTGGTTGCCAGGCCTTGGCCGAGCCGCTCGGGGGATAAATTCGCCATAGCTCGTTGTGGCACCTAACCGGCGCTATGGGTTCGGCCGCCCGGCCGGGGTAAGGATGCCAAAAGCCTGGTGTAGCCCCGGTAAAAGGAAGGCGCATTTTTCGCCAGCACCGGGCTGATGAAGGCCAGCACCAGCACGTAAAGGGCGGCAAAGGCCGGCAAAACGGGACTTGCCCCTGCCGTCACGGCTAGGCTGGCCACGATGACGGCAAACTCGCCCCGGGCTATGATGGTAAAAGCTACGTTGAAGCCGCGCTTGCTTTTATAACCGGCCAGCCAGGAAGCCAGCAAGCCGGTGACGACGTTGCCCGCCACCGTCAATAGCACGGCGGCCAGCGTGAGGTAAAGGGCGTCACCGAAAAGGCGATAATCTATGTCCAGGCCGAAGGAAAAGAAAAAAACAGCGCCGAACAAATCACGCATGGGCGAAACCAATTGGATAACCCGCCTGGCGTGTACGGTTTCCGCCATGACCAGCCCCAGCAGCAGCGCCCCGATGGCTTCGGCGATATGCAGCGTTTCCACCAACACCGCGGTCAGCAGCAACAGCGTAAACACGACCACTGTGAAGCTTTCCGCCGACTTGGCAGGCAGCCTGGGTTCCAGCGCGGCGCCTATACGCCGGCCGCAGGCGATGATGAAGACGACGAAAGCAAATATTAAGACAACTCCGGGCACTATTTCCCGCGCCGCCAGGTTTCCGCCGCTGAAGAGCAGCCCGGTAAGTACCGAGAGATAAACGGCCAGGAAAACGTCTTCAAACACCATGATGCCCAGTATAAATTCCGTTTCCGGGTTGGCGGTCCTTTTTAGTTCTACCAGCAGTTTGGTGATGATGGCGCTGCTGGAAATGCCGGTGATGCCCGCTACCACGAAAGCTTCCGGCCAGGAGTGAAAAAACAGCCAGCCAAAAGCAAGCCCCCGCGCGAAATTCAGGCCCACGTAAACGGTGCCCCCCTTTACCAGGGAAGAACCGGCGGCGGCCAGCTTGCCGGCGGAAAATTCCAGGCCCAGGTAAAAGAGCATCAACAAAACGCCCAGCCGGGCCAGCAGGTCCATGGATTCGGTTTGGTACACCAGGGCCAGGGAAATGCCGCCCAGATCCGGGGCGTGAGGGCCGGTGAGCATGCCGGCCAAAATAAGCAGGGGAATAGATGAAAATTTTAATTTATTGGCAATAAATATGGCCAGGCTGATAAAAGTGAAGGCCAGAGCCAGATTAAAAATGATATCGTGGTTCAATCTTATCTTCCTTCTGCTTATTTTTCCCTTGTTAGAAGCCCCTCGAACTGCCTCATTTTTTCCTGCAAGCCGGCAGCCACGATGGTATGCCCGGGAGTAAAAACGTAGGACGGTCCTGGGTTGATAAGTGTTTTCCCCTTGCGCCCCTTTTTTATGTCTTCAATCACGGCGATGACGATAATGCCGTGGTTTTTCCGCAGGCCGAGCTCCCCAATACTTTTGCCGGCTATCGCGGAACCGATTTCTACCTGCAGCCACTCTATGTGCAGGTCGGCAACGGCGGTTTCCAGCTTTTCCAGCAAGCGCGGCTGGTAAAAAGACCCGCTGATGATGGAACCGACCTGCCTGGCTTCCTGGTCGGTCATGGTCACTGAAGAAAGGGGATCGTCTTCGCCTGCCGGGAAATGGTAAACTTCCCGCATGCCTTCGTCGTGGATGACTACCGCTACCCGGTCGCCGTTATCCAGGGATATTTCAAATTTTTTGCCCAGCCCGGGTAATTCGGCTTCCTTAATTATGGACATCAGTTAACCTCCTAATGGTGGCAAAAAATTGGGGTCACCCGCGAGCGCACCGGGCGCGAACGGGGCGTGGCCCCGGGAAGGTAAAGGAGCGGGCGGGATGCCCCCGCCCGGTTATTCCTCGGCAATGTTGGCAGCGCTCGACTTGCGGATGATGTCCATGGTTTTGTTCATCATGTGCTGGAATTTTTCCTGTGCTTCCGAAAAGGACTTAATGGTTTTATTTTCCATTATTTGCAGCTGCACCTGCTCAAATTCCCGGGCTTCTTCCTTGCTTAAGGACTTACCATTTTTTTGTTTTTCTTTCTGCAGTTTCTGCAGTTCGTGAAATTTTTTCAGCAGTGCCTGGGCACTGGGGTCGCCCATCAGGTCCTTTTCCCTTTTTTGTACCTCCTTGAATTCCTCCGATGCTACAATGCTCTTACCCAGCTCTTCTGCTTTGGTAAATACTTCCTTGGACATGTTTTCCCCTCCGTTTATGTGCGCCGGGTCCCTGGGCCGCGGGCGCCTTAGATTTCTTTAAATGACATTGATATCTTTCAATGCTGCACGGCTGTATTATAACACGAAATCTACGGGCTGGAAAATAAACTAGAAAATTTACAGGATTATTAAAGCGGTAAAGATAGCGCCGGATAAATATAGTTAATGCATGCAAACAACTTATATTAAGCATATAGGTTGTCTGTATGGGTTATCCCATTTTCACAAATAATGCTAAAATTGATTTTAGTTTAAAACTTTTGGGGGAGAAGAAATGAGCACTGCAACTCGACGGGGCATTTTGGTAAACCCTTATTTACGCATGAACAATGAAATGGTGGAACAAATTCACCGGGGCTCCATGGAGCTTTTGCAGAACCCCGGCGTGGAGGTATGGAACGAGGAAGCTGCGGCATTGTATGACCGCGGCGGTGCCGCCGTGAGCCGCCGCGGGGAAAACGGCGCCTGGTGGGTTAAAATTCCCGAAAAAATGGTCCGGGACGCCCTGGAGGCGGCGCCGCGGCGGGTGGTGCTGGGCGCGCGCAACCCGGAAAACGCTCTGGTTTTGGACGGTGCCGAGCCCCGGGTGTTTTTCGGTACGGGTTCGGAAACCAATTTTATTTTAACCACCCGGGCGGAAAAATTTGTTTCCCGGGAGGACCCGTCCCGGGAGAGGGTTTTCCCGCTGCACGGTAAAAAGCGCGGCACGTTGGAGGACCTGTGCCGTGCTGCCCGCCTGGGAGAGCAGCTGGAACACTTGGATTTTTTCATTCGGCCGGTCAACATCCAGGACGATGACATAACCGAGCACAACAAGGACGTCAATAAGTTCTTCGCCTGCTTGGACAACATGACCAAGCACGTCATGGCGGGTCTGACGGAACTGGAGCAAATGGACAACGTGGTGCACATGGCGGAAATCGTGGCCGGCAGTGCCGGGGAACTGCGGCGCAACCCGGTCATTTCCTTTATTACCTGTTTGACCAAGAGCCCGCTGCAGCTGGTTGACGACGCCACGCGCAAGATGCTGGCCGCCGTGGAAAGGGGCCTGCCGGTGGTGCTGTCCAGCAGCCCGCAGGGCGGGTCGTCGGCGCCGGTTGCCGAAGCGGGTATGGTGGTGCAGATAAACGCCGAAATTTTAGCCGCGGTCGTTTTAAGCCAGCTAGCCCGGCCCGGCGCCCCCGTTATTTACGGCAGCGTGCCGGTGCGCGCCCGCATGGATAACCTGCACGACATGTACGGGGCACCCGAGTTCAACCAGTACAACGTGGATTGCGTGCAAATGGCCCGCTACTACGGCCTGCCGGTTTATTCCACAGGCGGCGTGGCGGACGCCAAGGTTCCCGGCATTCAGGCGGCGGTGGAAAAATTCTTTTCCCACCTGTACGTCACCATGAGCGGGCCGCACTTGCTGCACTACGCTTTCGGCCTGCTGGAGGAAACCCAAACCTTCTGCTTTGAACAGGCCGTGCTCGATAACGAGCACATCGGCATGGTCAAGACCGTCATGGAAGCGCCGGAAATAGACCCGGAAACAATAAACGATAACCTGGAAGTTATTCGCAAGGTCATGCAGTCACCGCACCGGCTGTTTGCCCGGTATGCCCGCAAGCGCATCCACTCGGGGCGCCTGTACATGGGCTACCCCTTCGAGGGGGGCGAGGAGTACGACGAAACCATGCTCAGGGCCATGGAGGCCACGGAGCAGCTGCTGGCCAAACCGGCCCCGCGCCTGCCTGAGGAAGTGCGGCAGCGCGTATTCGACGAGGTGCCGGGCATTTTGGACCGCCTCAAGTAGTGCTTACGACGGGAGGGAAAGAATTGTCGACAAATAACGAGTTGATTGAAGCCATAAGGTATAACGTCATTCAGGGAAGACGCAACAAGGATGACGAGGGCCTGGAAGACGAGCTAACCGGCCGGCCCGGAGTGGAGGAATTGGTGCGGGAAGCGCTGGACAAGGGCGTACCGCTGCAGGACATCCTGCTCCGGGGCCTAAGCGAGGGCATGCAGGTGGTGGGCGAAAAGTTCGAGCGCAAAGAGTACTTCATCCCCGACATGCTGGCCGCCGCCGAGGCCGTGGGTACCGTGATGGATATCCTGGAACCGCACCTGGTGAAGGAAGGCCGGCAGCCGCGGGGCAAGTTTGTATTGGCCACGGTGGAGAACGACCAGCACGATATCGGGAAAAACATCGTGGGCATCATGCTCAAGGGCGCCGGTTTCCAGGTGGTGGACCTGGGCATTAGCGTGCCGTCAGCAACTATAGTGGAGGCGGTGCGCCGGGAAGAAGCCAACTTCGTGGGCCTGTCCGCGCTGCTGGACACCACCATGCGCTTTATGGAGAAGACCGTCAAGGGACTGGAGGCGGCGGGACTGCGCGACAAGGTGAAGGTCATCATCGGCGGGGCGCCCACTTCACCGGAATTCGCCGCCAAGATCGGGGCCGACGCCCACTGCCGGGACGCTTTCGCCGCTGTGGCCACCGCCGAAAAAATGGCTGCGGGGAGCATGTGACATGGACGTAACCAAGGCATATTCCCAAGCATTCCACACGGGGCTGTACGGCAAGCCCACCGGCCTGCGCGGCAAGTACGACAACGTGCGCCGCTTCTGGGAGGACGAGGTGACCCGGCGATTTATCAGCAGGTACCTGCCGGAAGGGAAGATAAGGGTGCTGGACCTGGGCTGCGGCAGCGGCGACGGTTACGAGCTGCTTACAGGCATGACCGCGCCCGGAGCGGACCCGCCGCGGCCCGACAACCGCGTGCTGCCCGGCGATAAAATAGAGCGGTATACCGGCGTGGAAATCAACCCCCACTTGCTGGAGCAGGGGCGCAGCATTTACCGCAAGCACGGCAACGTCACCTTCCGCCAGGGGGATTTCAGCCGGGGGTTGCCGGTGGAAGAGGGCGAGCCGCCCTACCACCTGTACCTGACCACCTACGGGACCCTTTCGCACTGCCGCGACGCCGAATCGGTGCGCATCATAGCCGACGCCGCCAGGCACGGCGGCAGCGGTGCCGTCATGGTGGCCGACTGGTTGGGTTGTTATTCATACGAATGGCAGGACTTGTGGCTCGAACAGCTGCCGGCAGATCATTTCATGGACTATGTCGTTTCTTACCTGCTGGATGAGGAGGAGCGCTCCAGCACGCAGCTGGAGAAGTTCCCCTTGCGCTTGATGGATAAAAGCACAATCTTGGAACTGGTGGACCGGGCCGAGCGGGATGCCGGGCGGCCCATCCGGGTGCTGGAAATTTTCGACCGCTCGGTGTTCGTGGGCCGGCACATGGAAACGGCCGATTACCACCGTCACCCCCAGGCGCTGCGCCGGGCGGTGAATTCACTGTGGGAGCCCGGCCGGCGCACCGACCTGCGGGAGCTAAGGGTAGAATACCTGCCGCGAGAAGGTTTCCACCGCGCCAACGAGTACTTCCGGGCGGCGGCCGAGGCCTGGAACGACCTGGTGGAATACACCGCGCAGCTGCTGTCCGGGGCCGCTCCCGGGCTTTCCCCCGCTGCCACCCCCCCTGTGCGGCAGGCGGCCGAGTTGATGCGCTCGCTGGTCGCAGGAACCGCCTCCCTGCCGCTGGAGGACCCGCGGGCCAACATTATCGAGCCGCAGCTGGCCTACCAGCTGCGGAACCTGGAAATGGTCCTGCAGCGGGGCGAGGGCATGGCGCACGGCATCGTGGCCGTGCTGCGGGTGGAATGACATCAACCGGAAGGAGGAGTTTGCCATAGTTTTAAAAGGATTGGAAGCCGGCCAGTACAGGCCTTTACAGGACGAAGACATACAAGCGATACACGAGGTCAGCGTGCGCTTGCTGAGGGATCCCGGCATCAAGGTGAACAGCCGGGAGGCCTTGGAGGAATTCGCCCGGGGCGGGGCGGAAGTGGACCGGCAGGAAATGATGGTGCGCATACCGCGTTCCATGCTGGAAGATGCCATCGATGCGGCCCCGTCCAGGGTAGTACTGTGCGGCAGGGAAGAAAAGCACGACCTGGTGCTGGAGGGCAAGCGCACCTACCTGGGCACCGGCGGCACCGTGCTGAACGTGCTGGACCTGGAAACCGGCGCCAGGCGCCCCTCCACGCTGCAGGACGTGCGGGACCTGGCCCGCCTGGTGGACGCTTTGGACAACGTGCACTTTTACATGCTGCCCGTGTACCCCAACGACCTGCCGGTGGAGGAGGTGGACGTCAACCGGTTCTTCGCGGCCCTTTCCAACACCACCAAGCACATCATGGGCGGCGTTTACACCACCGAGGGCGTGCGCGGGGTGATCAGGATGGCGGAAGAAATCAGCGGGGGGCCGGAAAAACTCCGGGCCAGGCCCATAATTTCCATGGTCACCTGCGTGATGAGCCCGCTGCTGATGGACGCTACATACGCCGGCCTGCTCATGGAGGTGGCCCGCCGGGGAATACCGGTGGTATGCCCGGCCGAGCCGCTGGCCGGGGCGACAGGCCCGTGCACCCTGGCCGGCACCGTGGCCATTTCCAACGCCGAAAGCCTGGCCGGGCTGGTGCTGGCCCAGCTGGTCAACCGGGGGACTCCCACCATCTTGGGCACCGTGGCCACGGCCATGGACATGAAGACCGGGTCGTACCTGTCCGGCAACGTGGAAATGGGGCTGATCAACGCCGCCTGCGCCCAGATGGCGCAGTATTACCGGATACCCATTTACGCCACGGCGGGTATGTCCGACGCCAAGATTCCCGACGTGCAGGCGGGTTACGAGAAAATGGCCACGGCCATGCTGGCGGCCCTGGCCGGCGCCAACTTCATCCATGACGCGGCGGGGTTCCTGGAATTCTGCACCACCGCCTCCTACGAGCAAATGGTCATAGACGACGAGATCATCGGCATCTGCATGCGGGCGGTGCGGGGAATCGAGGTGAACGAGGAAACCCTGGCCGAGCACGTTATCCGCGAGGTGGGCTCGGGGGGCAACTTCCTGGCCAATATGCACACCATGCGGCACTGCCGGACGGAATTCTTCCAGCCCCGCGTGGGGGACCGGCAGAACCGCAAAGCCTGGGAAAAGGAAGGTTCCCTGGACGCCGCCCAGCGGGCGCGGGCCGTGGCCCGGGAAATACTGTCCGGACACCGGCCGGTACCCATCGAAGAAGACGTGCTCAACACGCTGCGCAAAGAGTTTCCCGCGTTAAGGATAGATTAAGGGCAAATGCCCATGCCGCTGGATAGCAAAGAGTGGAGAAAAAGCCCGGTGCGCCCGTCCCGGGCGATGCGATTTGCGGGAGCGCCGGTAACGGCACCCGGCGAAGTGAGGCTGCGAAACCGGACGAGCGAACAGGACGTTCGCGAGAGTTCGAACTGAACCACGGATGGTGAATTGAGGACGGTCCGGTTTCGCCCGAAACGAGCCGCGGTGCCGTCGGCGCGGGAGCCATGAGCGAGCCGGGACGAAGCACCGGGCCATAACACAGTTGCTGGGCAGAATATAAACGGTTCAACGGCGGCTTGAAAAACATTATTACCAAGCCCAAAGAACAACCGAGGAGGTGCTGCTCCATAATTATCGTCGGCGAGCTGATAAACGCTTCCATCAAGCCGGTGCGCCGGGCCGTCATGGAGCGCGACGCCGGGTACCTGCAGGACCTGGCCCGGCGCCAGGCGGCCAAAGGCGCCCATTACCTGGATGTCAACGTTTCCACCGGCCGGGGTGATGAAAACCAGGAAGCCGAAGACATGGCCTGGGCGGTGGAAACCGTACAGGCGGCGGTGGACCTGCCTATAGCCATCGATACCACCAGCGCTGCGGCCCTGCAGGCCGGGCTGGAGGCGCATCGCGGTGAAGCCATGATTAACTCGGTGAGCGCGGAAAAGGAACGCCTGGAGCCTTTCCTGGACATCGCCGCCGGTTACGGCGGGCCGCTGGCGGCACTGCCGGTAACGGACAGCGGTATACCAGCCACTGCAGAAGAGAGGCTGGACGTGTGCCGCGTGATCGTTGACAAAGCCGCCGCGGCGGGGATAGACGCCGCCAGGCTGTACTTCGACCCGCTGGTGTTGCCGCTGGGGGTGGATCACCGCAATCCGGGCATCACTCTGGAAACGCTGCGGGGCATTAAGCAAATCCCGGAAGTAAAAAGCATCATGGGGCTCAGCAATGTTTCTTACGGCCTGCCCAAGAGGCAACTGATCAACCGGGCGTTCCTGGTGCTGGCCGCCCGGGAGGGCCTGGACGCGGTGCTGCTGAACCCGCTGGACGGCGGGATGATGGGCAGCCTGCTGGCGGCCGAGGCGCTGCTGGGCAGGGACGAAATGTGCATGCAGCTTTTGCGCGCTTACCGCAAGGGTTTACTGGACGAAGGGCAATAACAACAACCGGAGGGGTGTTATGGATTATTACAAAGAATTAAGCACAGCCGTGCAAAACGGCGATCCGAATAAAGTTGAATCCATTATTTCTCGCGCCCTGAAGGAGGGCTACCGGGCCAACGACCTGCTGGACAACGGGTTGATGTCCGGCATCGAAGTGGTGGGGGAGAAGTTCGGGCGCAACGAAATGTTCATACCCGAAGTGATGATGTCGGCCAAGTGCCTGCAGTGCGGCATGGATAAGCTGAAACCCCTGTTCACCGCCGGTGGACGCAAGCTGCGCGGCAGCCTGGTTATCGGCACGGTAGCGGGCGACGTGCACGACCTGGGCAAGAACCTGGTCAGCATGATGTTCACCGCCAACGGTTTCGACGTGGTGGACCTCGGAGTGGATGTGGCGCCGGAAAGGTTCGCCGAGGCGGTGGAAAAATATAAACCGGATTTTCTCGGCCTTTCCGCGCTGCTTACCACCACCATGTCCCAGATGTCCAAAACCGTGGCTTACCTGCGGGATAAGAACCCGAACCGGTCTTATAAAATCATCGTCGGGGGAGCGCCGGTAACGGAGGAATTTGCCGCGGAAATCGGCGCCGACTATTACGCCGACAACGCCATCGAAGCCGTGGAGCTGGCGCGTTCCGTTATGGAGGGAAATTAAATGGAGAAACAGTATCTGTATCAAAGCAGCCTTATTACCGTACCCGGCGATGTGCTGCCCATAGACCGGTGGGAAGTTCTGCGTTACCTGGGATATAAACCGGGGCACGGCAAGCTGCGCGGGAAAATCCGGGCTCTGCTGGAGCAGGAGGAAGAGCGGGCCCGCTCGCTAATTAACCCGCGCGGGCTTTACTGTATACTGGATGCCGCTCCCCTGCGCAGGTACGGCATCTTTCGGGATGCCGGGCTGGTGGCGTTCGGCATCTGCACCATCGGCAAGAAACTGGAAGAGCAGGTAAACAAATTCTTTAAACAGGGCGAAGGTGCACGCGGGGTTATACTGGACGCCATCGGCTCGGTTGCCGCCGAGGCCATCGCGGACGCGATCAACGCGGACCTGGCCGAGTGGGCCGCGGCCCGCGGTTATAATATCACCCGGCGCTTCAGCCCCGGCTACGGGTCGTGGGACGTGCGCGGCCAGGACTTGGTATTCAAATACCTGGGCCGGTTCACCGCCGGCGTGCGGTTGTCTTCGTCCAGGCTGATGTCGCCGCTTAAGTCAGTCTCC
>CAJYBN010000056.1 GCA_913064925.1 uncultured Peptococcaceae bacterium | reverse complement strand
GGAGCGCCGGGTAACAACTCTTGGCGCAGCGCAGGAGCGAAACCGGGAGGCGCGCACAGGACGTGCGCGCCAGCCCTAACCGAAACAGGACGTTGAGTTTAGGGCGGCCCGGTTTCGCCCGGAGCAAGCCATAGAGTTGTCCGGCGTGTAGTTGGGAGTGAGCGAAGGAACGGAAGTGCCCTTTGTAAATACTCTGCTGTCACTTCACAGGTGGCCGGTTTTTTGCGGGAGCAAACTTCTTGTAATTGGCCCCGCCATAATGTAGTATAATATGTTATGTGGTTTTAACGGCGAACAACGGCAGGTGTATGGCATGTACGGTTACAACAAGCAGGGCGGCAGCAGGGTTGGGACATATCGCTGGCTGGCGGCACTGGCCATTATTTTTTTTATCGTCTTTATAGCGGCCGGTGGCATACTGGCCAGCAATTACAAGCACGTGGGCAACCTGATCAAGGTAGTTACCCTGATCCGCACCCAGTACATAGAGCCCGTGGAAACCACCACGCTGGTGGACGGGGCTATCCGGGGCATGGTAGAATCTCTGGAGGACCAGTATTCCGTTTACCTGGACGCGCAAACCTTTAAACGGCTGCAGGAAATGATCCGCGGTTCCTTTGGCGGCCTGGGCATCCTGGTGGGGGTGAAGGACAACCTGCTCACCGTGGTGCGGGTTTACGAGGGCACCCCGGCCGCCGAAGCGGGGATTAAGGCGGGGGACCGCATCCTGGAGATAGACGGGCGCGACGTGCGGGGTATCGACCTGGAAACCGCCATCGGCCTGATGCGCGGCCCGGTGGGCACCACCATCGAGCTGAGCCTGCTGCGGGAGGGGCAGGCGGAACCGCTGCAGGTTACCGTCGTCAGGGAAGAAATCAGCGTCCCCACCGTGGAGGGTAAAATGCTGCCCCGCACCCGCATAGGCTATATTGCGATCAGCCAGTTTAACGAAAAAACCCCGGACGAGATGCTGGAGGTGCTGTCGCGCCTGCGGGACAGCGGCATGCGGGCCGTCATTTTGGACCTGCGCAACAACCCCGGGGGGGATTTGATCGCCGTCACCCGGGTGGCGGATAATTTCGTGCCGCAGGGCCCCATAGTATACATCGAATACCGGTCGGGCAAGAAAGAAGTTAAAGAAGCGGACGGCCAGTTCCTGCGCCTGCCCCTGGCCGTGCTGGTGAACGAAAACAGCGCCAGTGCCGCCGAAATCCTGGCGGCCGCCGTGCAGGACACCGGTACGGGCGTCATCGTGGGCACCAGGACCTTCGGCAAGGGCGTGGTGCAAACCGTCTTCCCGCTGGACAACGGGGCCGGCCTGAAATTGACCACGGCCCGTTACCTGACCCCGGACAAGAAAGATATCAATAAAAAAGGCGTTGAGCCCGACGTATTGGTGCAGGACCGGGAGGACCTGCCCGGCGACGAGCAGCTGGACGAAGCCGTAAAGCTGCTGGAGCAAAAGCTGCGGAATTAAACTTTCCGCGCCCTCGCTTGGGGTGATTGACGGTGTTTCCCTTTAGCGACATATTTCCCATGATAACCTTCAACATCATGCGCCTGCTGGTGGAGCCCATGTTCTGGCTGGTGGTGCTGCTGGTGGGCATGCAGTACCGCCGCATGAACGCCATGCGCGAGCATTTTTACGGCGTGCTGCTGAAACCCAACTGGAACGAAGTGGCCACTGCCACCTTGTTCGGCCTGGCGGGCGGCTTACTAGGCAGCCTGGTCATGGTGCTCATCGGCGTAACCCTCACGGGCTCGGGGCTCATTTACATTTGGCCCCTGGCCCTGCTGCTCATGCTCATCAACGCCAGGTTCATCTGCTTTGCCTATGCCGGCGGCATCCTGGCCCTTTCCCGCATCCTCTTCGGTTTTCCCCAGGTGAACGTGTCCCAGGTGCTGGCCCTGGTGGCCGTGCTGCACATGGTGGAAAGCGTCCTCATATTGTTCAGCGGCCACCTGGGCGCGGTGCCCTCCTTCTTCCGGGACCGCAGCGGCCGGGTGGTGGGCGGCTTTGCCCTGCAGAAGTTCTGGCCCATTCCCATCGCCGCCCTGGCCTTTGTGGTGGGAGTGGACATACCCCCGGGAGCAGTGGATATGCCCGGCTGGTGGCCCTTGATCCGGCCGGGCGTGGAAGACGCGGACAATATCGTGTACACCCTCATTCCCGTGGTGGCGGCGCTGGGCTACGGGGATATGGCCATCGCCCGGGAACCGCGCCAGAAGAGCCGCCTGTCCGCGGCCTACCTGGCCATTTACAGCCTGGTGCTGCTGCTGCTGGCAGTGCTGTCCGACCGCTCCACGCTGCTGGGCGTGCTGGCGGCCTTATTTTCGCCGCTGGGCCACGAACTGGTCATCAACATCGGGCGGCAGCTGGAAATGATGGACCCGCCGGTATACGTGCCCAGCCCCAGGGGTTTGATGGTGCTGGACGTGCTGCCCGACTCGCCGGCCTGGAAGGCGGGGATGCGTTCCGGCGACATCATCGTGGCCGTCAACGGCGTGCCGGTGCGGCGGCGGGACGACCTGAGCGCCGTCATGTACGCGGTGTACCCACCCCTGCAGGTGGACTTCATCAGCGGGCGGGAGAAGCGCTACCGGCGGGAAATCGTGCCCCGGGCCGGGCAGGAGGAATACCTGGGCATAGTAACGGTGCCCGAGGGCGGTGAGGACGACCGGGTCATGGAGGTGAACACGGCCGGGCCCCTGGGCCGCTGGTGGGCGGGCTTCTGGGAGCGGTACAAATCCCGCTTGTTTCGTTAGCGCTTGCGGAGGCCGGGAAGGGTTGACACCCCTCCGCGCCCGGCGATATAATTAAACAAACCGGACCACGGAGGTTCAGGCGGCGAGTTTAACGACCACGAAGGTCATTGCCAGTCAACGCGAGTACATCGCGGGCAGGCCGTGTGGTTTTTTGTCTTTTAATGGAGGTGATTTACGTGTGTGAAGCCAACGCTTACCTGCGCAAAGACGGTAAAGAGGAAATGTTTATGGAGATGGTGGATAAGGTTACTCCCCAGGAAGACAGCCTGGTACTGGAGGATATCTTCGGCCGCCGCAAGATGATCAAGGCCAGGATTGCCGAACTGGCTCTGGTAGATCACCGCATTATCCTTGAGAAAACAGAATAACCCGCCGGCCCGCTGTCGGCTGCCCGCCGCCGGTGGGCTTTTTACCGTTGCGGAGGAAAGTTGGGAACCCGCTGATGAACGATAAGCTGGCCAGGTGGAACAAGCTCAAGGAAATATGCCTGCGGTGTACCGCCTGCCCCCTGGCGGCCCGGCGCACCAACGTGGTTTTCGGCGAGGGAGTGCTGGACTCCCCGGTGATGTTCGTGGGCGAGGGGCCGGGCGAACAGGAGGACCTGCAGGGGCGGCCGTTCGTGGGCCCGGCCGGGCAGCTGCTGGACCGCATGCTGGCCGCCGTGGGCCTGAGCAGGGAGAAAAACGCCGTGATTTGCAATATAGTGAAGTGCCGCCCGCCCGGCAACCGCACTCCCACCGTGGCGGAAGGGGAAAAGTGCCTGCCCTTCCTGCGGGCGCAGGTGGATATCGTGCGCCCCCGCATCATAGTCTGCCTGGGCGCCACGGCGGTACGGCACATTATCAGCCCGGACGCCCGCATTACCCGCGTGCGCGGGCAGTGGGCGGAGCGCAAGGGGTTCTGGATCACCGCCACCTATCACCCCGCCGCCCTGCTGCGGGACCCCTCTCGCAAGGTCGAGGCCTGGGAGGATATGAAGTCGCTGCAGGCCAAAATGAAGGAACTGGGCCTGCCCGTCAACAGTTGACCGTACCTTCCCGCTGCATGCTTTTTTCCGCCGGGCCGGCGCCGGCGGTCGCCGGCGCGCCCGGGTAACACAGGCAGGCCGGCCAGGCAGTAACCTCCTCCCGCTGCGCCTGCTTGAGCAGCGCCACGTAACGCCGCTCGGCGGCGTTGATGTTATACACGGTGTAATCAATAAAGCTTTGGTCGATGAAGTGCAAATCGTGCAGGGCCTGTTTCCAGGCCCTTTTGGCTTCTTCCACCGCCTCCAGCAGCCCCGGCTGCTCCCTTTTCAGCGGGAAAAGCCAGGCCAGGAGCTTGTTCCACCACCGCTTGATTTTTGCCGCCACGCAAAACACCCCCCAGGAAATTCCTATGCAGGGAGGGCTTTTTTTATCCCTTTTATTGGAAATTGGCCGGGTGCGCCGGGCCGGTGCCGGCCGGGAGCAGGAAATTTGCGGCGCCCGCGGCTGTAATAGCCAGCGGCGTGTTCACCGCGGCGTGGAATAAAGAATCCCGGGCGGGCAAAGCATAAGTAAAACAGCGCGTCGTCGCGTTTCAATGCTAAACTGCCCGGAGGTAATTATGAACAGGCGCAAGCTATTTCCATGCATATTGCTGCTTCTGTGGCTGCTGCCGTGGCTGGCGGCCGGGTGCGGCAGCCGGGAACCCCAGCGCAAGCCCGTCGAGCCCCCGGTAAAGATCGGCTTTGCTTTGGCCGACATGCAGCGGGACGGCAACAAGATCATCAAGCAGGTGGTGGACAAGCAGAAAAAAAAGGCCGGGGCCAGCGTCACCTGGCTGGATGCCCGCAGCGACCCGGCGGAGCAGCAGAAGCAGGTGCAGCAGCTGGTGGAGCAAAAGGTGAAGGCCGTGGTGCTGCAGCCCGTTGACCCCGGGCAGGCGCCGGCGCTGGTGGACATGCTGGCCCGGGCCGGCATCCGGGTACTCATGCTGGAAAACCTGCCGGCCAACACCCCGGTGGACGGCTACATAGCTGCGGACCACGCCATGGCCGGGCGGCTGCTGGCCCGCTTCGTGGAAGAAGCGCTGCGCCGGGCGGAAGAGGCTAAAAAGGGCGGGGCGGCGGCGCCGCAGGCCGGCACTATCATCCGCCCGGAAAGCGGCCCGGGCGGGGGCGGGGGCCAGCAAGGCCAGGGCGGCGGCCAGCAGCAAGGCGGCGGGCAGCAAGCCCAGGACGGGGGCGGAGGCGGAGGCGGTCAACAGGGCGGGCAGCAAGCCCGGGGCGGGCAGGCACCGCGGGCGGTGGATTACGGCGTGGTGGCCCAGCTGCCGGACCGGCGGCCGCTGAATGCAGTCATCCTGCGGGGCGACCCGCAAGACCGGGCCGACAGTGCCGTCGTCGCCGCCTGCCTGGCAGCGCTGCGGGGCCGGGAGGACGTTAACGTGCTGGGCGTATACGAGCACCCCCGCCGCGACCCGGCTCTCGTCCCCGCCACCCTGGCGGAAATCATGGGCCGCGACCGGCCCGTGGACGTGGTGCTGGCCAGCGACAGCGCCCTGGCCGCGGCGGCGCTGGAGTACCTGAAAATGGGCGGGCACGAGAAAAACATACTCACCGCGGGCGTGGGCGCCGGGGAAGACGCCTCCCGGGCCCTGGTCAAGGGCGAGCACGACGCCGAGGTTGACGTGCAGCCCGAGATGCTGGGCCGGTTCGCCCTGCAGGCCGCCGTAAGCCTGGCGCGCATGGGGCACTGGCAGTACAGCACCCGCCTCGACAGCGGCGACTACGAGGTGCCCGCCCAAATTGTCCCGGTGCGGCTGATTACCGCCGCCAACGCCTACCTGCTGCAGCAGCGCTGGAAAGACCTGCAGAAGGCGGCGCAGCAGCAGGGCCAGGGCCAAGGCCAAGGGGGCGGCGGCCAGCAGGGAGGGCAGGAGCAGGGCCAGGGAAGCGGCGGCGGCCAGGAGGGGCAGCAAGCCCAGGGCGGCCAGCAGGGCGGGCAGGGCCAAAAAGGAACCGTGCTGCGCATCATAACCCAGGACGGCAAAACCATGGAAGTGCAAATTGACGGCGAGATTAAAAAAATCGAGTCCCTGAGCGGCGGCCAGCAAGGCGGGCGGCAGCAGGGCCAGGGCCAAGGCCAAGGGGGCGGCGGCCAGCAGGGCGGCGGCCAGTAAAGCAGAGTGCAGAAGCGTGCCCTGCGGGGCGAGTTGCGCGCGCGTCCTGCGCGCGCCGGCCCCAACCGGGATAGGACGTTGAGCCCGTGACGAGCTGGTTTCGCCGGGAGCAGGCCCGAGAGTTGTTTCCGGTTGTTGCTTTTTAGTTAATGGTTTAGACATCCAGCAGCTTGATGATATAATAATGGGTAACCAAACAATAGGCAATTACATGGAGGACCCAAATGAGGTACCTGCTGCGGCTGGCGCTGCCGGCGGCGCTGCTCCTGCTGTGGGCGCTGGCGCCCGCGTGCCCGGCGAAGGCGGGGGAGAGGCCGGAAGTGGTGGACCACTACCCCGCGGACGGCCAAACGGGCGTGCCGGTCAACGCCAAAATAAGGGTGGTTTTCAGCGAGGATATGGACGAGGACAGCGTGGAAGACGGCATCACGCTGGAGGACGAGGACGGCGACGAAGTGGACGGCGACGTCACGTACGACGCGGAAACCAGGGAAGCCGTCTTCGAGCCGGACGATCCCCTGGAATACAACACCGAGTACCGGGTGGAAGTGTCCCGCAGTGTCAAAGACGAAGACGGCGACCGGCTGAGGCGTTCGTACCGGTGGACTTTCACCACCGTCAAGACGGCCCGGGTGCTGGTGGACGGCGTGGAAGTGCCAGGTGAGAGCATCCGGGTGAACAACAGCCCCGTGGATATCAAGCTGGAGACCTCCGGGGCGGAAAAGGTGACCTGGGAGGGCCGGGAGCTGCGGCGCCGCCGGGGCGACTTTTTCCTGGACGGCGTGTGGCTGGAGCCGGGGGAAAACGACTTCAGCTTCGTGATCACCTACGACGACGAGGAGACGGTTACCGTCAACAAGACCGTCAATTTCGTGAACCTGCCCGAAGCCGGGGCCACGGCCACCCTGGACCTGGCCGGGGACACTTCTTTCAGCCTGTTCAGCGACCGGCTGGAGCTGTCGCTGCCGGACGGCTACTACCTGCGCCGGGACCGGGTTTCCGCGCCCAGCCAGTGCGTGGCCCTGCGGCTGGTGCGGGAGGATAAGGTGCAGAACGCGCCCGCCGCGGGCTACGTGGTGGAAATCGCCCCCCTGCCCGAGCCGGAGGACGATTACGGCGGCTACGACCTGGACGGCGTTTTTGACGACGAAGCCGGCGACGTGACGGCCCCGCCCGGCGGGGAAATCACCCTGCCCTGCGACGAGTACCTGAGCGAGGCCGCTTTCCGCACCGTCACCGTGTTCTTCGACCCGCGGGACGGGCTGGCCGGCAACTGGCGCAACCTGGGCGGCCGGGCGGACCCGCGCAGCAAAGCCGTCACCGTGCCCTTCCAGGGCTTCGGCCGCTATGTGCCGGTCAACCGGGTGTGGTCGTTCCGCGATTTCTCCGCCAGCTGGTGGGCGCGCCCTTACGTGGAACTGCTGTGGGCCAGGGGCTACATGTCCCCGCTGCCGGGCGCTTCGGCCGGCTATTTCGGGCTGGTGGACGGGCGGGGGAAAGAAGTGCAAATCACCCGCGGTGAGTTCACCGCCGTGCTGGCCAAGGCGCTGGGGCTGAAAGTGCCGGATGAGTACCGGCACGTAGGCGTATTCAGCGACCTGTTTTACATGGGTGGGTACGCTTTCGCCCGCCAGCAGAACGGGCAGGTGACGGACGTGCCGCGGGAGCACGTCAAGTACATCGAGGCCGCGGCCACCGCCGGCTTCGTGGACGGGAGCAGAGACAGCCGGGGCGGGTTTGTATTCAACTATTTCGCCCCCCTCACCCGCGAGCAGGCCGCCAAGATCATCGCCGCGGCGGCGGGGCTGTCCGTGGACATGGAGGACCAGCGGGTTACCCTGTGGAACCTGGCCCGCAAGTTCCGGGACTACCGGGACATATCCCCCTGGGCGCGGCCCTACGTGCTGGCGGCGGCGAACGCCGGGTACTTCCGGGGCTACGCCGACTGGACCTTCCGCCCCCGGGACAACATCACCCGGGCCCAGGCCGCCAAGCTAATCTACACGCTGATGGAGAAGAAAAGGCTGCTTTAAACACGGGCCGCCGCGGGCGGCCCTTATATGTTTGCCGGTATTCGGGCGCTGCCGTACCTAGAGCGAACGACGTGCGGAGCGCCGGGTAACAATTCTTGGCGCAGCGCAGGAGCGAAACCGGGAGGCGCGCGCAGGACGCGCGCGCCAGCCCTAACCGAGACAGGACGTCGAGTTTAGGGCGGCCCGGTTTCGCCCGGAGCGAGCCTTAGAGTTGTCCGCCGCGGAGTTTGGAGTGAGCGAAGGTAACGGCAGCGCCTCTATGTCATTTCCAGCGAGCTGCCAACAGGCGGCCCGGAGATTTTTTGCCGTTGCCAGGTGTGATATAATTTAGCGGGGGTGAAAACTGCCGTGCAGTTTAAACTAAAATCATCCTTCGAGCCCCGGGGCGACCAGCCCAAGGCCATCCGGCAGCTGGTGGAGGGGCTGGAGAACGGGTTGAAACACCAGACCCTGCTGGGCGTGACCGGCAGCGGCAAAACATACACCATGGCCCAGGTGATCCAGCGGGTGCAGCGCCCCACCCTGGTGCTGGCCCACAACAAGACCCTGGCTGCCCAGCTCTGTAGCGAGTTCAAAGAGTTCTTCCCGGATAATGCGGTGGAATATTTTGTAAGCTACTACGACTACTACCAGCCGGAAGCTTACATTCCCCAGACCGACACTTACATCGAGAAGGACTCTTCCATCAACGACGAGATCGACAAGCTGCGCCACTCGGCCACCTGCGCGCTGTTCGAGCGCCGGGACGTGATCATCGTGGCCAGCGTGTCCTGCATCTACGGCCTGGGCGACCCCAGCGAATACAGCACCCTGGTGCTGTCCCTGCGCCGGGGCGGCCAGTACGACCGCGACGCCGTGCTGCGGCGGCTGGTGGATATCCAGTACGAGCGCAACGACGTCAACTTCACCCGGGGAAAGTTCCGGGTGCGGGGCGACGTCATCGAAATATTCCCGGCGGGCAACTCCGAGCGCGCCATCCGGGTGGACTTTTTCGGCGACGAGGTGGAGCGGCTGCTGGAGTTCGACGTGCTCACCGGCGAGATCACCGGGGAGCGGCACCACGTCTCCATCTTTCCCGCCAGCCACTACGCCATCTCCCGGGAGCGCATGGAGCGGGCCATCGCCCGCATCGAGGAGGAGCTGGAGGAGCGGCTGGCCGAGCTGCGCCGCCAGGACAAGCTGCTGGAAGCCCAGCGCCTGGAGCAGCGCACCCGCTACGACATCGAAATGATGCGGGAAATGGGCTTCTGCAGCGGCATCGAGAATTACTCGCGCCACCTCACCGGGCGGGCGCCGGGCGAGCCGCCGTACACGCTGCTGGACTACTTTCCGGACGACTTCCTGATGATTATAGACGAGTCTCACGTGACCATTCCCCAGGTGCGGGCCATGTACGAGGGGGACCGCTCCCGCAAAACCGCGCTGGTGGAGTACGGCTTCCGCCTGCCCTCGGCCTTCGACAACCGGCCGCTGACCTTCGAGGAATTCGAGCAGCGGCTGGGACAGGTCATTTACGTGTCCGCCACGCCCGGCCCCTACGAGCTGGAACGCAGCGACCAGGTGGTGGAGCAGATCATCCGGCCCACCGGCCTGGTGGACCCCGAGCTGTTCGTGCGGCCCACCCGGGGCCAGATCGACGACCTCATCGGCGAGATCAACGCCCGGGCGGCCAGGAACGAGCGGGTACTGGTCACCACCCTGACCAAAAAGATGGCCGAGGACCTCACCGATTACCTGCGGGAAATGGGCATCCGGGTGCGCTACATGCACTCGGAGATCAATACCATCGAGCGCATGGAAATTATCCGCGACCTGCGCCTGGGCGCTTTTGACGTGTTGGTGGGCATCAACCTGCTGCGGGAGGGTCTGGACCTGCCCGAAGTCAGCCTGGTAGCCATCCTGGACGCCGACAAGGAAGGCTACCTGCGCTCCGAGCGCTCCCTCATCCAGACCATCGGGCGCGCGGCCCGCAACGTCAACGGGCGGGTCATCTTGTACGCCGACCGCATCACCGACTCCATGGCCAAAGCTATCGAAGAGACGGAGCGCCGGCGCAAGCTGCAGACCGAGTTCAACCGCCGGCACGGCATAACCCCGCAGACCGTGCGCAAGGCGGTGCACGAAGTCATCGAGGCCACCACCAAAGTGGCCGAGGCGCCCGTCATTTATGAAAGCGGCGCCCAAAAGGGTAAAATGATTAAAAAGGAAATCAAGCAGACGCTGGCCCGGCTGGAGAAGGAAATGCGGGAGGCTGCCCGGCGGCTGGAGTTCGAGCGCGCCGCCCAGCTGCGGGACGCCATCATCGAACTGCGGCTGGAACTGCGCGGACGGGACAAGCGCGTGGCCCCCGCGGTGGGGGAAGAGGCCGCCTACCAGGGGTAGAGGAGCAGGAGCCGAGGGACGCGCCGCCTGCACCGGCACGCGGCTGGCTGCCTCCCTGCCGCTGCACACGGCTGCCTCCCTGCAGCGGCACACGGCTGCCTCCCCAGCGCCCCGGCCCGGCATCACCTGCCGCCCTTGCCTTCCATATATTTCCTCTGGTATAGTATGGTAAAACATACCTTACCGGAGGAAAGGAGAGCTGCTTTTTGCGCTACGAACTGGTTACGCTCACCAGCAAGGGCCAGCTGACCCTGCCCAAGGAATACCGGGACAAGCTGCGCCTGGAAAAGGGTTCCCGCCTGGCCGTAGCCCTCAAGGGCGACACCCTGCTGCTGAAGAAAGCGCAGGCCGTGGAGCCCCTCAGCGACGCCGACCCCATCTGGGACATGGTGGGCATGTTCGAGGACCGCGGCGGCGCCGGGGACGTGGCCGGGGAACACGACGCCTACGTGGCCCTGAGGGAGGTGGCGGGATGCAAAGAATCCTGATAGACTCCGGGGCGGTGTTTGCCCTGCTCTGCCGCGGCGACCGCCGCCACCGGGCCGCCCGGGAGGCCCTGCGCCAGATGAAGAAGCGGAAGGCGGTGCCCGTGCTCACCAACTACCTGCTGGCGGAAACCCACGCCCTGCTGGCCGCCCGCCTGGGGCCCGACGCCGCCCGCATGTGGGTGCGGCACAACATCTGGCCCGTGGAGCGGGCCGGCGAAGAAGACGAAAAGCGGGCCCGGGAAATACTGCTCACCGGGCGGGGCGGCGACTGCACCCTCACCGACGCCGTCAGCTTCGCTGTCATGGAACGGCTGGGCATGGATACCGCCTTCACCTTCGACCCCAACTTCACCCGCTACGGCTTCCAAACCATCCAGGGGTCAGGCCTTTCCTAAGTGTAATTGTTGTGCACAACATTGTACACATAGCGGCGCGGCGACCCGCGCTGCACCCTGCGGGCATGCACGGCACGGCGGGCCCGTACTCACATTCACCGCACCGCAGGCTTCACACTGTCACGGTGACCGGCGGGCATATACGGGAGCCAGCATAGGGCAGTCCGCGCCCGCAATTTTTCGCCTTAGCCTATTGCGGTGGCGGCGCGGTGCTTATAACATTATACTTATACTTATGCGTATGCAATTGGGGTGCTGGCACGTTTGGCCCGTCGTGCTGCGGGCGCTGCGAGATGTGTGATATCATATTTACATGATTCGCGACATGATTCGCGACGCTGTGCATCGTCAAAATTACCGGATATTACGCCGGGATTTGCTTGCCATGCTTGCTATGACAGCAGGTGAACGGAGGGCGTTATCGTCATGCTGGACAAAATAGTGGTCAGGGGCGCCCGTGCCCATAACCTGAAAAACATCGACGTGGAGATCCCCCGCGACAAGCTGGTGGTCATCACCGGCCTGTCCGGTTCGGGCAAGTCATCCCTGGCCTTCGACACCATTTACGCCGAGGGCCAGCGCCGCTACGTGGAGTCGCTGTCGGCCTACGCCCGGCAGTTCCTGGGGCAGATGAACAAGCCTGACGTAGACTACATCGAGGGCCTGTCCCCCGCCATATCCATCGACCAAAAGACCACCAGCCACAACCCCCGTTCCACCGTGGGCACCGTCACCGAGATATACGACTACCTGCGCCTGCTGTTCGCCCGCGCGGGGCGCCCCCACTGCCCGCAGTGCGGCAAGCCCATCACCCGCCAGACGGTGCAGCAGATCGTGGACCGGCTCATGGAGATGCCTGAGGGCACCCGCCTGCAGCTGCTGGCGCCGGTGGTGCGCGGCAAGAAGGGCGAGCATGCCAAGCTGCTGGAGGGAATTCGCCGCGAGGGGTTCGTGCGCGTGCGGGTGGACGGCGAGGTGCTGGACGTCAACGAAACTATCAAGCTGGACAAGAACAAGAAGCATACCATTGAAATCGTGGTGGACCGCGTCATCGTGCGGCCCGGTTCCGCCAGGCGGCTGGCCGATTCCCTGGAAACCGCTCTTAAGCACGGCGGCGGCCTGGTGGCGGTCGACGTGGTGGACGGCGAAGAGATCGTCTTCAGCGAGAACTTTGCCTGCGTGGACTGCGGCGTCAACATACCGGAGATCGCCCCGCGGCTGTTTTCCTTTAACAGCCCCTTCGGGGCCTGCCCCGCCTGCACCGGGCTGGGGTTCACCCAGGAAATTGACCCCGACCTGGTCATCCCCGACAAGGACCTGACGGTGCGCCAGGGGGCCATCGAGCCCTGGATCAAGAGCCCCAACGGGATGCGCTACCTGGAGGCCGTGGCCGAGCATTACGGCTTCGACCTGGACACCCCGGTGCGGGACATGGACCCCGACCACCTGGCCAAGCTGCTTTACGGCACGGGGCGGGAGGTCATCAGGATCAGCCTCAACGACACCTTCGGCAACCGGTACACCTACCGCGCGCCCTTCGAGGGGGTCATCAACAACCTGGCCCGGCGCTACAAGGAAACCAACTCCGACTACATGCGGGAGGAAATAGAGAAGTACATGAGCACCCGCCCCTGCCCGGCCTGCAAAGGGGCCAGGCTCAAGCCCGAGGCGCTGGCGGTGAAGGTGGGCGGCCTGTCCATCAACGAGGTCACCGCCATGTCCGTATTGGAGGCGCGGCAGTTCCTGCAGGAGCTGGAGCTGAGCGAACGGGAGCGGATGATCGCCCGCCAGGTGCTCAAGGAAATCGACGCCCGGCTGGGCTTTCTGATCAACGTGGGCCTGGACTACCTCACCCTGGACCGGGCGGCGGGCACCCTGTCGGGCGGCGAGGCGCAGCGCATCCGCCTGGCCACCCAGATCGGCAGCGGCCTGATGGGGGTGCTGTACATCCTGGACGAGCCCAGCATCGGCCTGCACCAGCGGGACAACCGCCGCCTGCTGCAGACTCTGGAGCGGCTGCGCGACCTGGGCAACACCCTCATCGTGGTGGAACACGACGAGGAGACCATCTACACCGCCGACCACATCATCGACATCGGCCCCGGCGCCGGGGAACACGGCGGGCGGGTGGTGGCCTGCGGCACCGTGCAGGACATCATGGCCGCGCCCGAATCCGTCACCGGCCAGTACCTGAGCGGCAGGAAGAGCATCCCCGTACCCGCGGCGCGGCGCCGGCCCAACGGCAAGTCGCTCACGGTGCTGGGGGCCGCCGAGCACAACCTGAAGAACATCGACGTGGAATTCCCCCTGGGTCTGTTCATCTGCGTCACCGGGGTGTCCGGCTCGGGCAAGAGCACCCTGGTCAACGAGGTGCTGTACCGCAAGCTGGCCCAGGAACTGCACCGGGCCAGGTCGAAGCCCGTGGCCTGCCGCGAAATCCGCGGCCTGGAACACCTGGACAAGGTGATCGAAGTGGACCAGTCGCCCATCGGGCGCACCCCCCGGTCCAACCCGGCCACCTACACCGGGGTATTCACCGACATCCGCGAGCTGTACGCCCAAACCCCCGAGGCCCGCGCGCGCGGCTACCGGCCGGGCCGGTTCAGTTTCAACGTCAAGGGCGGGCGCTGCGAGGCCTGCCGCGGGGACGGCATCATCAAGATAGAAATGCACTTCCTGCCCGACGTATACGTGCCTTGCGAAGTATGCAAGGGCAGGCGCTACAACCGGGAGACGCTGGAGATCAAGTACAAGGGCAAGAGCATTGCCGACGTGCTGGACATGACCGTGGAACAGGCGCTGGAATTCTTCAAGCACCTGCCCAAGATCAAGCGCCGGCTGCAGACTCTGTACGACGTGGGGCTGGGCTACATCCGCCTGGGCCAGCCCGCGCCCGAGCTCTCCGGGGGCGAGGCCCAGCGGGTCAAGCTGGCCACCGAGCTGTCGCGGCGCTCCAACGGCGAAACCCTGTACATCCTGGACGAGCCCACTACCGGGCTGCACATGGCCGACA
>CAJYBN010000055.1 GCA_913064925.1 uncultured Peptococcaceae bacterium | reverse complement strand
TCGTTTCGCCAGGGAAGCCCGTGCCTTTCGCGGAGCGAAGGGAGGGGTAGTTCACTTGGTTGATAAACACCGGCGAGCGGACAGTGGACAAGAGATATGTAGCTTCATAGTTGCCCTGAGTTTGATTTGGAACGTTGCCCGGCCGCTTACTTAATGGCCTGGCCGGCTTACGCATCGGCTGGGGGGGTGGCCATGCTCAACAGGGAAATATACCGGAAGATGGTCCTTTGTAGGATTATACCACCATTTGCAACAGCGCGACTTCAGGGTTTCTGGCCGCACATTTCTGCATCGGCTTCGGCAGGAAAGACTTGCCCGCTTGCCTGAACCAGTTGGAGGGGTGCATATCTGAAAAGTTTTGACGTTCCGGCGATACCGCCGGGACGTTTTTATTGAGTAAAACTGCAGCTTGCTCCGTAGGGTATTGATGCGGTATTTTGCAAAAGGTATGCTAAATATAGAGCTGTAATTCGGGGTTAATGGAGGGGAAAGCTGATGGTGGTTGGAGTGTTGACCCTGGAACTGCACCTGGGGGAAGCCGATTCCCTCAAGGGCAAGAGAAAAATTTTAAAAAGCTTGCTTGAAAGGTTGAAGCATCGATTTAATATATCGGTGGCCGAGGTGGGGCGGCAGGACAGCTGGCAGTATTCTACTGTGGGTATCTCTGCCGTCAGCGGCGACATGGCGCACATGCAGCGTATCCTGGCCGCAGTGGTTCGCTTCGTGGAAAGTCACAGCGGGGTGGAAATACTGGACCTGCAGAGGGAGTTGCTGTAGCGGCGGCAGGCCGAGAAACTTGCCGCCGCTACGTATTTCGTGACCTTGGCTGCGCCGACGGTACCGCCTGCACCTCTGGGTTTGGACACCAGCATGTGGAGCAAAATTTTGTTGGTTTACATGTTAATTATTTTAAAAAAGTGATATTTGGCAGGGATTTTTTGTTTTTTATGGAAAATAAATTCATGATGATTGAGGGGGGATGGTTGTTGAAAAAGTGGATTAAGTTTGAGGTTATTCTGTTTACGGTGCTGGCCATTATGGTAGTGGTGGCCGGTTGCGGCAGCGGCAAACAAGCCAAGGAAACCGCCGGTGAGGGAGAAAAGCAGGGTGCTAAGTTGCAAAAGCTGGTTTTTGGTTCGGACACGGCTTACGCCCCCTTCGAATTCGAGGGTGGAGACGGCAAGTTAAAGGGTTTTGACATCGGTTTGATCGAGGTCATCGAAGAAGTGGCCGGTGTGGAAATTGAAATCAGGGGCATGAATTTCGACGATCTGATTCCGGCCATGGAGACGGCCAGCATTGACGGGGCCATTTCGGCTATGACCATTACTGAGGAAAGGGCCCACAAGGTGAACTTTTCGGTTCCTTATTATGCATCTAGAAAATGTGTGGCTGTGCGTGCGGACAACGATACCATCAAGGGTTTCGATGATCTGGAAGGCAAGAAAATTGGCGTGCGGATCGGCACTACCGGTGCTATGGAAGTACACAAGGTGCCCAATGCTGAAATATCCGAGTACAATATTATCGGCGACGCTTTCTTGGACCTGAAGAGCGGTGCCGTGGATGCCGTGGTCAGCGACTTCCCGGTTGCGGCTTATTACATTCAACAACAGGGTAATAACGACATTAAAATAGTGGACGGCTTGAAAACCAGCGAACATTTCGGCATTGCTGTTCCCAAGCAAAAACCGGAAGTATTGGGAATAATCAACGAGGCCCTTACCACACTCAAGGAAAACGGTAAGTTTGCTGAAATATACAAGAAGTGGTTTGGTACAGAACCTCCCGATTACTTGCCGGGGGAACCCCCGAAGTAGCGGGTCAATGGATAATCGAAACGGAAATATGCGTAATACTTGCTGTATTACGCATATTTCCGTCTAACCATGGTGGTGGTTACTTGTGAGATGTGTTTTGCCCGGAGAGCAGGCGACCGGGTTATGTTTATCGACGAGAGCCGCATGGTGGAAGAAGGTACTCCAGGATAAATCAAGGCTAGACGGTTACAATATGCTTAACACGTTGCTGTGCTTGTTTTTAAACGTCATGCTTTCAAACAGGGCTATATCGCCGGCAGGAACCTTTTGGCCGAAACGGGCCATCAAGACGTTGGCCGGGTGTTCAATGATGTCGGGGTCATCGGTGGGAACGCGCTTCATGCCCACGGTGCCGAAAAGATTGGTCAGTACCCGCTGGTAGGCCCAAATGTCCAGCTTGGTATTGCGCGTGTCCCAATGCCAGCACATTTCCATGGTAATAACGATATAATTTTCCATAACCGGGTTGGTAAAGCATAACTTCAAGAGCGTTTCGGCAATCTTGCAGCGCCGCCAGTCCGCGCTGATTTCTATGCCGCCTAGTTCCAGCACCTTAGGGTGCTTAATCCAGCGCGAGCACTCGTCAGGCCGGTGAAAGGTGACGTAGCCGACAATCTCCTTTTCATGCCGCGCTATATAGATCATCCCTTCGGGTAGGCCGGTAATCATTATCAGCGCTTCTTTTTGTTTATCCGGCGGGCGGAAGTTGGTCAGTTTTTCGTTCATGGTCAGATCAGCAAGGTAAGGCCCGGGGCACGGCCCCTCTAAGTAGACAGTTCCTTTGGACGTGGGGTGGGCGACCTGTTGCATTATGACCTTCACCTCCTGGCGGGGGGACGGGTTAAAACCATTTAACCCTTAATTTTAACCGCTTAACCTATTATATCTACAACTCGGGAGCAATTACAAGGGTAAGGAAACAAATGCTTATATTAAAAATTTTCTGTTTTACATGATGCTATCATACCCAGTACTCGTAGAACCGCAGTTGCAGTTCCCTCAGTTTTATCGGCCGGACGGAAATTTTGTTTAATATTTTGGCGGCGGTATCTAAGGCATAAACGCTGACCCCTATGCTTCTGGGGTCAACCTCGTCGAGGGCGATTTCGTGTCCTCCCCGGCCCGCCGAGCGGATTTTGCCCCACAGGCTGGGTAGAATTACCCCCACGTAGGGCCTGTCCACGGGAACCAGGATTACTTCGTAAACTTTTTTCCGTACACCGTCGAATTCGTATTCTTCTTTCATTACCGGATCTACTTTGGATTCATAATTGTTCCAGTCGATTATATCATCGTAAACAAGCAGGCCGATGCCGAAATGTCTAACCATCCCTATCATTTCCGATCTCCCTTTAAAATACTTTTAGTAATTTTAGCATGCCTTTTAAAGAGTTTCTACATGAAATAAGATAAATTAATAATTAAGATGAATGACTTGAACACCGGTTTGCTGGTAGGGATGTCCCTGCGCGAGGGAGCTGAAGCCCGGACGGGTGGAGCAAGTATGTTAAAATGGGGCATATATCTTTAACGCGGCATCGTAAGCCGCGGGTACGGGAGGTAAAAATAGTGGAATTCAGCGGGGAGCAAAAATTTAAGTTCCTGTGTCATGCCGGACTGGCTTGTTTCAACCGGTGCTGCCGGGATATAAACATATTTCTTTCACCTTACGACGTGCTGCGCTTGAGCAGAAAGCTGGGGCTGGATACCGGTTCCTTTTTGCAGCGGTACGCTTTACGGGTGCAGCCTCCTGGCGAGGCGTTTCCCGTGGTATTGTTGAAAATGCGGGAAGATACTGGCCTGGCCTGTCCCTTTGTTACGGAACGGGGTTGTTCCGTTTACGATGCTAGGCCGTGGGCCTGCCGCATGGCCCCCGTGGAGATAAGGGGCCGCAACAAATACGGGTTTTGTTTTGACAGTGATTTTTGCTTGGGCTTGCGGGAAGAAAAGGAGTGGACCGTACAGGAGTGGATGCGCAACCAAGGTAACGACGTGTACGAGGATCTGGAGCGGGGCTTCCGAGAAATTCCCGCCCGGTTGAAACTGACCGGGCTGCCCAGCCTGGACGATCACATCCGGGACATGTTTTTCTTGGCCTGTTACGACCTGGACAGGTTCCGACGCTTTGCGCTGCACGGCAGTTTCCTGCGCGCCTTCGGGGTTAACCTTGAGACGGCCGCCGAATTAAAGGAGGATGACGTGGCTCTGATGCAGTTTGGTTTCCGCTGGCTGGGCGATGGATTTGACCTGCGCAAGTCCGTGGAGCTAAGGGACGAGGTGTTCGGCATATGAAAAAGGTTTGCCGCTTCGGCGTGCCCGCTGGATTGCTATGCCACCATGACGCCAGGGGTTCCAACGGCAACGCCTTAGGAATTGGCACCTGCGGACACCGAATTATGTCGATATTTTACACAATCAAGATTACAGTTCGCCCTTTAATTTTGGACGTTAAATCTCCTCCAGCCTGTGGTACAATTAACGAAACGACTTGCCTGCATAGGAGTGTTGATGTTGGCAGCTGCAGGGAACGAAGTTGAAGTGAGGGCGTTTTCCTTTTTAAAAGAGCTGTTTGACCGGCGCGGGTGGTCCTCTCCCTTGCGGGTTGCAGTGGAAGGGGAATGTACCGCTGCCCAGCTGGCTGAGAAGCTGGCATTACCCCGGAAAAGCATAGAAACGGTTTTTATCAACGGGATGGCGGGCTCGCTGGACCGGGTCGTTCAGCCAGGTGACCGGGTGGCATTTGTTCCTCCCGGCACGCCGGGACCGTACCGCGTGATTCTCGGTATGGTCACTCCCGGTGGCGGTGGCCGTGTTGGCGAGCGGGTCCGGCGGTAAGACATTTGCTGGCTGCCGGACCTGCGCATAAATATTTACGATGCGGACGGGCACTACAGAACCCACGTGCGCAGGCTGGCGCTGGTGCTGGAAGACCTGGAAGCCGGCTTTATTCTGGGGGAAACCTGGACCCGGGACCATGCCCTGGCTTTGTTCTCGGTAACTGCTTACCAGGTGCGCTTGTTTACCATGCTGGACCCCAGGCGCTGGGCGGGCTGCGGGAACTGGAAAAGGCCCTGGAACAGGAGGCTTGATGCCAGTTCCCAAGGCGCGCCGCACGGCGAGCAGTACCGCGCGGGCAATATGCTTTATCAAGCCGAACGCCCCGCGCGTGGTGCCTGCGCCGCGCCCGCCGCGCGGCGTTTAAACAAAACGGCGGGGGTGTGCGCCCCCGCGAGGGAGGAATGTATATGGCCAAAAGTGACGCGGAAATCAAGGAAGCAGTACGCAAGGCTGCCGTTGACGGGAGGTTGAGCTGCACCGCGGCCAGGCGGCTGGCCGCTGAGCTGGGGGTTTCCCCGCGGGAAATAGGCCGGGCGGCGGACGAGCTGCGAATAAAGATTTTCGCCTGTGAACTGGGCTGTTTTTAGGAGGTAACGCGCATGGGTGAATTGTTTCAGGCCCGGACGGTGCGGGAAGCCAGGGAGATATTGGGCGCGTATGCCAGCACGGGCTGCCGTACGGAAAGGGTGCCGCTGCTGCAGGCGCTGGGCCGGCGCCTGGCGAAGGACGTTACCGCCGCTGATCCGGTGCCCGGTTTTGACCGGTCCACCATGGACGGGTTTGCGGTGCGGGCCCGGGATACTTTCGGGGCTTCCGACAGCCTGCCGGCTTACCTGGACGTTACCGGTGAGGTGCTGATGGGCAGGGAGGCTGCCGGTCATCTGGGTACGGGCCAGGCCTGGCGCATCCCCACTGGTGGAATGCTGCCGCCGGGCGCCGACGCGGTGGTGATGGTGGAGCATACCGAGGAATTGGACAGCCGAACCATTGGGGTAACTCGCCCGGTGGCGCCGGGGGATAATGTGGTGCGTTCCGGCGAAGACATTGCTGCGGGGGCGAAGGTTTTGCCCGCCGGGCACCTGCTGCGGCCTCAGGACCTGGGGATGCTGGCGGCGGTGGGCCTGGCCGAAGTGCCCGTGGTGGCCCGGCCGCGGGTGGGGATAATATCCACCGGCGACGAAGTGGTGGAACCAAGCTGCCGTCCTGGCCCGGGCCAGGTGCGGGACATCAATTCTTACGCCCTGTACGGTCAGGTGGCGGCGGCCGGGGCACAGCCCCGCATTTACGGGATTGTCCGGGACGATTTTGCCTCGCTGCGGGAAAAGCTGCGCCAGGTGGTGGGTGAGTGCGACCTGGTATTACTGTCCGGCGGCAGTTCGGTGGGGACCAGGGATGTAGCCGCTCAGGTGCTGGACAGCTTAGGTTCGCCGGGCGTGCTATTTCATGGCATTTCCATTAAGCCTGGCAAACCCACGGTGGGGGCTGTGCTGGACGGCAAACCGGTGTTCGGCCTGCCGGGACACCCGGTTTCCGCCATGGTGGTATGCGAGCTGCTGGTTTTACCCTTGTTGAAATACGGCACGTACCTGGATGACCCCCTGGAGTTTCCCGTACGGGCCCGCCTCAGCAGGAATATGCGTTCCTCGGCCGGGCGTGAAGATTACATAAGGGTCAGGCTCTATCGGGAGAAAGGGGAAATGGTGGCCGATCCCGTGTTAGGCAAGTCCGGGTTGATCAGCACCATGGCCCGCGCCAACGGGTTGGCTCGTATACCGGGAGAACTGGAAGGCGTGGAGGCCGGCGACATGGTGGATGTGAAATTAATTTGAAACCTGAACGGAGTGAAAGCATGAAACGGGACGTTTACCTTGCGGATAAGTCGCTGGAAGAAGCAAGGTCAGAATATATGGAGTACTTGGCCAAGGTGGGGGCACTTAATCCCGGGCCCGGTGAATTGGTAGCTGTGGAAGACGCGGCGGGACGGGTGACGGCGGCGCCGGTGTACGCCCGGGTTTCTTCGCCCCATTACCACGCTGCAGCCATGGACGGCGTGGCAGTTCGCGCAGCGGACACCTTCGGCGCATCAGAAGCCGCGCCCAAACGGCTGGCCCTGGGTGAACAGGCGGTCCTGGTGGATACCGGCGATCCTTTGCCGCCGGGGTGCGACGCCGTGATCATGATCGAAGACGTGCACTTTATCGACGAGCGGGTAATTGAAATAACTGCCGGCGCGGTACCCTGGCAGCACGTGCGGGTGATCGGCGAGGACGTGGTGGCCACGGAGATGATCGTGCCGGCCAACCACCGCCTTCGTCCAGTGGACCTGGGGGCCATACTGGCCGGCGGGTTGACGCAGATTGTGGTACATCCCAGGCCCAGGGTGGCGCTGCTGCCCACGGGCACTGAGCTGGTACAACCGGGCGCGGAGCTGCGCCCCGGCAGTATTATCGAGTACAACACCCGGGTGCTGGGCGCCATGGTGGCCGAGTGGGGCGGGCTGCCCCGGCGATTGGAAATTACCGCCGATGATTACGGCACGCTGAAGGCCCGGCTGAAGGAAGCCGTATCCCGGCACGACGTGGTGCTGGTTAACGCCGGGTCGTCGGCGGGCCGGGAGGATTACACCGCCGACCTGATCGGCGAGCTGGGCCGGGTGCTTACCCACGGCGTGGCCATCAAGCCCGGCAAGCCCGTGGTGCTGGGTGAAGTGGCGGGCAAACCGGTGATAGGGATACCGGGCTACCCGGTTTCCGCGGTGCTGGCGGCGGAACTGTTTGTCAAGCCCATCATTTACAGCAAGCTGGGATCGGTGCCGCCCGCGCGGGAGAAAACAGGGGCTGTGGTGTCCCGCAAAATTGTATCTCCCATGGGTACCGAGGAATTTGTCCGGGTGAAGCTGGGCCGGGTGGGGGAAAAAATTATCGCCACTCCCATATCCCGGGGTGCCGGGGTGATTATGTCCATGGTGCGTGCCGACGGTATTCTGCGCGTTCCCGCCCTGTCGGAGGGATTTAACGCCGGCCAGGAGTGCGAGGTGGAATTGCTGCGCCCGCTGGAGGAGGTGCGGGAGACCACGGTCATTATCGGCAGCCACGACATAGCTCTGGATGTGCTGGCCAACCACTTGCGCCAAAAATTTCCCGGCGCCACCTTGTCCTCGGCTCACGTGGGCAGTCTGGGCGGCCTGACCGCCCTGAAGAGGGGCGAAGCGCACTGCGCCGGGACCCACTTGCTGGATGAGGAAACCGGAGATTACAACGTGTCTTACATCAAGCGGCTGCTGCCGGACCGGCGGGTGGTGCTGGTAAACCTGGTTTACCGGGAGCAGGGACTGATGGTGGCGCCGGGCAATCCGCACCGCATCGGCGGGGTGAAGGACCTGGCCGGCCGCAAACTAACTTATATCAACCGCCAGCGCGGTGCCGGCACGCGAGTTTTATTTGATTTCCAGCTCAGGCAGCAGGGAATTGACCCGGCGGACATACAGGGGTACGACCGCGAGGAATACACGCACATGGCGGTGGCGGCGGCGGTGGCATCTGGCGCTGCTGACGCGGGCATGGGCATCCGGGCCGCCGCCCTGGCGCTGGGCCTGGATTTTGTGCCCGTGGTGGAAGAACGTTATGACCTGTGTATCCCCGGGGAGTTTTTTGACACGCCTTACATTAAGCGGCTGCTGGAAGTGATGTCGGAACCGGCGTTCCGCCGGGAGGTGGAGGCGCTGGGCGGCTACGACCTGCGGGATTGCGGCAAGATTATGTACGACAGCCGGGGGCAGTGCTAAGTGATGCGTTCCGCCCCTGTATAAACGTTCATCCGGCTACCCCGGGCGAAGCCGACGACGGTTATGTTTAATTCCTCTGCCAGCCGCAGGGCCAGGTCGGTGGGAGCGGAGCGGGATACGATCACAGGGATACCCAGCCGGGCCGTTTTTACCACTATTTCCGCGGATACCCGCCCCGACAGCAGCAGCACGCCGTCATGAGGATGCACGCCCTGCAGCAGGCACCAGCCCGCTACCTTGTCCACGGCGTTGTGCCGGCCCACGTCTTCGAAAAAGCACTGCAGCCCGTGTTGATCACCCAAGGCGGCGCCGTGCGCGCCGCCGGTGGCGGCAAAAAGGCTGCCCCGGCTTTCCGCTTCGCCGCGCAGGGCCATAACGGTTCGGGCGGGGATTGGCCGGCCGCTGCTGACGGGCTTGATCTCCCGGTCGTTGACGAAGTAAAAGGAAGCGCTTCCCCGCCCGCAGCAGGAAGAAATCCGCCGTTTTAGGAAGCTGTTTTTTACTTCGCGCCGCGGGCAAGCTTCCACCCACACCAGCCCGTCAGCCTTGCTAGCAGCGTAACCGGTTACATCGGCGGCGGAAGTAATTAAACCTTCGGCGAAAAGAAATCCCAGGGACAGTTCATGCAAGTGGGTTGGCGTGCACAGCAGGGTAACCAGCTCGGCGTCGTTCAGGTGGATTGTTACGGGAGCTTCCCGCACTACCACGTCTTCTTTGCGGGCGCGTTCCTTGCCCGTAATTGTTACCACGGATACGGTAGTTTTGGCGGACAACATGTTTCACCCTTTTTACCGGCCGCGCCAGGCGGCCGCATCGCTTACAGGTTTACCTTTCAATCATATTGCAAGGCGGCCGGCAATGCAAGTCAGCAGCCGCCCGCCAGTTGGAGGTGGAAAAAGCGTTGTTCAAGGTGGCCGTTATAACTGCCAGCGACAAGGGCGCTCGCGGCGAACGCGAGGATTTGAGCGCCGAAGTGATTAGGGAACTGGTGACCCGGCAGGGATGGACGGTGGCGGATTACCGGGTCATTCCCGATGATTATGACGTCATTGTAGAGGCGCTGATCGACGCGGTGGATCGCGGCAAGCACGACCTGGTGCTTACCACCGGCGGCACCGGCCTGGGGCCGCGGGACAACACCCCGGAGGCCACGCTGGCGGTCATACAGCGGGAGGTACCGGGGCTGGCCGAAGCCATGCGCATGCAGAGCCTGCGCAAAACAAGCAGGGCCATGCTTTCCCGGGCGGTGGCCGGTATCAGGAACCGAACCTTGATCGTTAATTTGCCCGGCAGCCCGCGCGGGGCTCGGGAATGCCTGGAAGCAATTATGCCCGCTTTGCCGCACGGCCTGGAAATTCTCACGGGGCGGGCGGGAGAATGCGCCACTTAACCCCGTCATGTCTGGCAATCCTTGTATAAAATGGGCTGTCCGGTGGGAAAATATTGCTAAGTATAACGGGACGAGCCACGGAAGAGGAGAATGCGCAAGAAATTGACAATTTGCGGTTATAGGTAGCAAAAATATGAGAAAAAATTTCATAGAAAGTACTTGCTTTTACCGGGCTCGTTCTATATTATTATACTTGTTAGGTGTTAGCACTCATTATAGATGAGTGCTAACACCAGCAGCTACTCAGAAATACCACTGAAAGTCACCAAAAAATCGAAGGAGGGGTTAATGTGATCAGACCTTTGGGAGAACGGGTGGTAGTAAAACCCATGCCCAGCGAAGAAGTAACCAAGAGCGGAATAGTATTACCCGATACCGCCAAAGAAAAGCCGCAGGAAGGAGAAGTAGTGGCCGTTGGGCCGGGCAGGCTGCTGGATAACGGCCAACGCGTGGCAATCGACCTGAAGAAAGGCGACAGGGTTTTGTTTTCCAAGTACGCCGGCAACGAGGTAAAGATTAACGACGAGGAATATCTTATTCTGCGCGAAATGGACATTTTGGGGGTTATCGAGTAAAGCGATCAACTTTGATAAGGGAGGTAAGTTAAGTGGCAGGAAAAGATATTATTTTCCGTGAAGATGCCCGTAAAGGATTGGAGAGAGGCGTAAACGCACTGGCTGAAGCCGTGCGCGTGACCTTGGGTCCCAAAGGGCGCAACGTGGTGTTGGAGAAAAAGTTCGGCTCACCCATGATTACCAACGACGGTGTTACCATAGCTCGCGAGATAGAGCTGGAAGACCCGTTTGAAAATATGGGCGCGCAGCTGGTCAAAGAAGTGGCCACCAAGACCAACGACGTGGCCGGGGACGGAACTACCACTGCCACTTTGCTGGCTCAGGCCATTGTGCGGGAAGGCCTGAAGAACGTGGCTGCAGGCGCCAACCCCATGATAATTAAACGGGGTATTGAGAAAGCCGTGGAAAAAGCCGTGGATGCCATTAAAGGCAGCGCCAAGACGGTGGAAAGCAAGTCCGCCATAACCCAGGTGGCGTCTATTTCCGCCAACGATGAATCCATCGGCAGCCTGATAGCCGACGCCATGGAAAAAGTGGGTAAAGACGGGGTTATTACCGTCGAGGAATCCAAAGGTATCGGTACTACGCTGGAAGTAGTCGAGGGGATGAATTTCGACCGCGGTTACATTTCCCCGTACATGGTCACCGATTCCGACAAGATGGAAGCCAACCTGGAGGACCCCTACATATTGATCACCGACCGCAAGATTTCAGCGGTGGCAGACATTTTGCCGGTGTTGGAAAAAGTGGTGCAGACCGGTAAACCGTTGCTGGTCATCGCCGAAGACGTTGAAGGCGAAGCCCTGGCCACCCTGGTGCTGAACAAGCTGCGCGGCACGTTCACATGCGTGGCCGTCAAGGCGCCCGGTTTCGGTGATCGCCGCAAGGCTATGCTGCAGGACATCGCTATCCTAACCGGTGGTACGGTGATTTCCGAAGAAGTGGGCCTTAAGCTGGATAAGGCCGACATTAACATGCTCGGCCGTGCCTCCAAGGTTCGGGTTAAGAAAGAGGAAACCATCATCGTGGGCGGCGCCGGTAATGCCGATGAAATTACCGCACGGGTATCCCAAATTAAGAAGCAGATCGAAGAAACCACTTCCGACTTCGACCGGGAGAAGCTGCAGGAGCGTCTGGCTAAGCTGGCCGGCGGCGTGGCCGTTATCCAGGTGGGCGCTGCTACGGAAACGGAAATGAAGGAGAAGAAACTGCGCATTGAAGATGCCCTGAACGCCACCCGCGCGGCGGTGGAAGAGGGTATCGTTTCCGGGGGCGGCGTGGCTTACGTGCAGGCCGCCAAAGCCCTGGATGAAATCAGCACGTCCAGCATGGATGAAAAGGTTGGCGTGGACATCGTGCGGCGCGCCTTGGAGGAACCCCTCCGGCAGATCGCCAACAACGCCGGCATGGAAGGTTCCATCGTGGTGGAGAAGGTGCGCGGCGCCGAAGAAGGTACAGGCTTCAACGCCCTGACGGGTGAATATGTGAACATGATTGAAGCCGGCATTGTCGACCCGGCTAAGGTGACCCGTTCCGCCCTGCAGAACGCGGCCAGCATTGCCGCCATGATCCTTACCACCGAAACCCTGGTGGCCGAAAAGCCCGAAGAGGAAAAGGGCGGCGGCATGCCGGGCGGCGGCATGGGCGGCGGCATGCCCCCCATGATGTAATAAATAACGGTTAACAGCAAGGCCCCGCAACTCCAGCGGGGCTTCTTTATTTCCGTGCGGCGGCCGGGCCTGAATTGACACGCATGAGCGGCGGTGATAAAGTTAATAATACCTGTATAATACTTCCTGTAAGGTGTGAGTTTACCGTTGCCTGGGTACGATAATATCAAGCAGCTGGTGGGCAACACCCCCCTTTACCGTTTACAGCGGCTCGGTGCCGGCAGGCCCGGGCGCGTTTGGGCCAAGCTGGAATTCTTTAACCCCGGCGGCAGCATAAAGGACCGCATTGCCCTGGCCATGGTCGAGCACGCGGAAAAAACCGGCCTGCTGCGAGAGGGAAGTGTGGTGATAGAACCCACCAGCGGCAACACCGGTATCGGGCTGGCCATGGTTTGTGCCGCCCGGGGATACCGCTGTATCCTGACCATGCCGGAAACCATGAGCGAGGAGAGGCGGAACCTGCTCCGGGCGCTGGGGGCGGAAGTGGTGCTGACGCCCGCTGACGGCGGCATTCCCGCCTCCATAAAGCGGGCTGAGGAGCTGGCCGGGGATATCCCGGGAGCCATCATCCCCGGCCAGTTTGATAATCCGGCCAACCCCGCCGTGCACCGCCGTACCACGGCGGAAGAGATATGGCGGGATACGCAGGGTCAGGTGGACGTCATAGTGGCCGGGGTGGGCACCGGCGGGACCATAACGGGTACCGGTGAGGTGTTGAAGGAAAGGAGGCCCGGCGTCCGGGTGGTGGCGGTGGAACCTGCCGGTTCGCCCGTGCTGTCCGGAGGAAAGCCTGGACCGCACAAAATCCAGGGCATCGGTGCCGGTTTCATCCCGCGGGTGCTGAACGTAAACATCATCGACGAAATAATCCAGGTTACCGACGAGCAGGCCATGGCCACGGCCAGGCGGCTGGCCCGGGAGGAGGGCCTCTTGGTGGGTATTTCCTCGGGTGCCGCGGCTTACGCTGCGTTGGAACTGGCCGGCCGGGAAGAATATAAGGATAGCAATATTGTGGTTATTTTCCCGGATACCGGAGAACGTTACCTGTCTACGGAATTGTTTCGGTAACCGGTAACGCCTGTGCCGGGCCGGTGTTACAACTGCTGGCTGCAGCGCCTGCCATTTTCGGTCACATGGTATTTAACTGGGCTTTGCGCTACGTCAAGGCCGCGGTGGTATCGGTGAGCATTTTGTATTTATTCAATTAACTGCCGGGCAACAAAAAGCCGGGGGAACGGGGGTATATAATGAAGGTATGGACTATACCTACGACGTCCGGCTGGGTTAGCGCCGCCCGGACGGAGAACGGGCTGGCCGCGTTGACGCTGCCCGCGGCCACTGAAGGAGAGAGCTTGGCCCGCCTGGAACAGCTGGGCGTTCCGAAAGGGTGGCGGTTTGCGCCGCCGGACCCGGGACAGCCGCTGGCCGGCTTGGAAGCGGCGCTAAACAGGTATTTCAACGGGCAGAGAGAGGATTTTGCCTTCCCCGTAGACTGGTCGGTGTACACGCCCTTCCAGCAAAGGGTTTTGCGCGTGGTACGCGCAATACCTTACGGTTCCCTGCTGTCCTACGGGCAGGTGGCCCTGCTGGCGGGGTTCCCCAGGGCCGCCCGCGCGGTAGGCGGTGCACTGGGGTCCAACCGCATTTTACTGGTGATTCCCTGCCACCGGGTGATTCGGGGGGACGGTACGCCGGGCGGGTTCGGCGCGCACCCCGAGTGGAAGGTCCGCTTGCTGGCCGCGGAGGGAATCAATGCCGGGCCGGGCGGCAAGTATCTCCTGGGGGGTTAAGCCGTTTAACGGGTGGACATCCTTTGTTATAGATACCTTTAGAGGAAAAAGTTATGTCCAGGAACCCTTTTCGCAAACAGACAGTTCTGCAGGGTGCGCTGACCCTTACCGCCGCTTGGATTATCATCAGGATCTTGGGGGCCGTTTACCGGGTGCCCCTGGGCCGCATGCTGGGCGACGTGGGGTTGGGCATTTACGCCGTGCCCAACCAGTTTTACCTGCTTTTTTTTACCCTCACTTCAGCCGGTATACCGGTGGCCGTGGCCGGCATCGTATCGGAAAAAATGGCCGTCGGACATTACCGGGACGCCCTGCGCGCGTTCCGGCTGGCCCGCGGCGTCATGGCCCTGCTGGGGCTGGCCTTTTCT
>CAJYBN010000054.1 GCA_913064925.1 uncultured Peptococcaceae bacterium | reverse complement strand
CCGCTGTTGCCTTGAAAAACGGGCGCATCCAGGCACATCACCGCTTCTTCGATACCCTTCAATTTTACGTACTGTTTTACCTTTCCTTCTACGACAATGTTGTTCAGGCCCAACGGGTTGCCTGCAATCCTAATTTTTTCCCCCGGCGGCGGGCAAGAAATATGCAAAGGCAGGGCGGGAAGTCCTGACGCCCGGAGTACAATAACCGCCAGGTCCACCTCAGGCTTGCCGTACCAGGCTTCAGCCTTGTAAATTTTCCCATCGGGAAATTTCACCGTCATGTTCAAGGCTCTATCAATGACGTGGTGGTTGGTTACGATTACTCCGCCGGGGTCGATATTAAAGCCCGTACCTGATTTTTGTTCCACAGCCATAGGAAAATTCTTTTTGCTGCTAAGAACGTTAATCTTGACCACGGCTTTTTGCAATTCCCGCACATCTATGTCCTTTTCCAGCAGACGCGAGCCCGCCAGCAGGTCGATAACCGGCAGCCTGAATGCAGGCCATGCGCTAAACACTACAATGCCCAGAAAAGCCAATACGGTGACGGCAGCTACCAGGCGCAGCCGTAACGAAAAACACCGCCCGCCGCCATCTTCTTCTATGTATTCATCCATGGATTCATCTTCCATGTCCTGGCCGAGCCAGTCATCCGGCCGGCGATCGTCAGGCACAGCATTTCTCCCCTCACAAAATATATTCCGGCAGCTGCGGACCTTATCTGCCCGCCAAGGTCAACATCACTTTCTATATTATAACAAAGAAGGATACCGGCGGCGCGCGCATAAAAAATGTATAAAGCAAAAATATATCCTGCACGGAGGTGGCTAACTTGCCGGCTTATCAAGTTGCCAACCGGATATACCTGATTGGCGGACCGAGCATTACCGACAAGCGCGACTGCTGCGTTTACCTGCTGGATGGCGGCGGCGAGCTGGCCCTCGTAGATGCCGGACTGGGAGCGTCCGGACCGGCCATTGTGGCCAACATGCAATCTCTGGGATATGATCCATCAATGTTAAAGTACGTGGTGGCTACCCACGGGCACATCGATCATACCGGCGGTCTTTATTATTTCCGCTCCCGGGGAGCAAAAATTGTCTGTCATGCAAAGGAACTGGAAGCAGTCAGCGGCGGTAGGCCGGAATTGACCGCGGCGGGATACTACGGCGTAAAGTACCGACCCGTCAAGGTAGACGTCGTATTGAAGGAAGACGAGGAAACCATCCGGTTGGGAAACGTGGCGCTATGCTGTCTTCTGACGCCCGGCCACACACCGGGGAGCATCAGCCCCTACGTGGATATTGGCGACACCAGAATACTTTTTGGCCAGGACATCCACGGCCCATTTAACCCTGCATGGGGTTCTAATATGGAGGCCTGGTTCAGTTCCATGCAGAAACTGCTGGAGCTTAAGGCCGATATTCTATGCGAGGGCCATTTCGGCGTGTACAGCCCCGAATCTGAAGTAACTCGCTACATCAATTATTACATTAACCTTTATCAACGCCATAATCAAGTTTAACAAGGAAAATTAACCCGGTAAATTGTATATTATGTATATTAAAATATGACATTAAAATTTAGTGAAAGGTTCGCCATAAAAAAATGAACAAAAAGATACTAGCCCTGCTGGGGACGGGCCATGCCGTTACCGACATCAACCAAGGAGCACTGCCCATCATCCTGGTTTACCTGCAGCCGGTGTTCGCGTTAAACCAACTGCAGGTAGGTATGGTGATGCTGGCCTTTAATCTTAGCTCGTCCGTCATTCAGCCGGTTTTCGGCATCCTCAGCGACCGCTTCCGGGCTGCCTGGCTGATTCCGGTGGGCTGCTTGTTGGCCGGGCTGGGTATGGCTTTTACCGGTTACAGTCCCAGCTTTTCGGTCCTCCTGTTGGCAGCGCTGGTGAGCGGCCTGGGCGTGGCCGCCTATCACCCGGAGGGTTCCAAGTACGCGCGCTTTGCCAGCGGAGCGCGCAAGGCCTCGGGGATGTCCCTTTTTTCCGTGGGCGGCAACGTTGGTTTTGCCGCGGGCCCGGTACTGGCCGGCTTTTTCTACGGGCTGGCCGGGCTGCAAGGTTCAGCAGGTTTTTTGATTTTAAACGGAACCATGGCTTTACTGCTCTGGCTCTTTTTACCTGCCATAACCGGCATGCAGCGTAATCCCGGCGCAATGCTGCCGCCCGCCGGGCAAAAGACAGCCAAACCCGCACCGCCTGCCGCCAAGGTGATCGTTCCCGTGATCCTTTTGGTGATGGTGGTGATCATGCGCTCCTGGATTCATTTCGGAATCGTGACTTTCCTTCCCCAGTATTACGTCCATTACCTGCACCAGAGCGAAGCATACGCTGCCTCCCTGACTTCCATCTTCCTGCTGGCCGGCGTTATCGGCACTCTCACCGGGGGGCCCGCTGCCGACCGCTGGGGGCTGAAAAACATCATCGTCGGCTCCATGGCCATAATGATTATCCTGCTCTACTTGTTTACGCGGGTGGACGGTGTTTTGGCAATAGTGCTGGTATTTCTGGCCGGGTTTGCGGTAATTTCCACTTTCGCCGTAACCGTGGTCTTCGGCCAGGAACTGCTGCCGCACAACGTGGGGCTGGCCTCGGGGTTAATGCTCGGCTTTGCCATCGGCATGGGCGGCGTGGGCACGACCCTGCTGGGTTGGGTAGCCGACCTTTGGGGGCTCCCTTCCGTTTTCCAAGTCATGATGTTGTTCCCGGTAATCGGCCTCGCGCTGTCCTTATTATTGCCAAGCAGGGCAGAAATGGCCAGCCGGGCGGAAAACCGTTAATTTATTTATCAATAACTATCATAACGGAAAGGCTGATTATAATTGCCAAAATACAAACTGGCCGTTGACACCGGAGGCACCTTTACGGATTTTTGCCTGCTGAGCGACGAGGGGGAACTTATCACCAGTAAAGAACCCTCTACCCCCCAAGACCCGTCCCGGGCCGTGCTGCGCGGCATCAACAACCTGGTGTGCGGCTTGGGTATTGATCCCGGCAACATCGACCTGGTGCTGCACGGCACCACTGTAGCCACCAACGCCATTCTGGAGCGCAAAGGGGCGCGGACAGCCCTGCTGGTCACCCGGGGCTTTAAGGACATCATCTCCATCGGCAGGCAAAACCGCCCCCACCTGTACAACTTCCGGGTACCTAAACCACCGCCCCTGGTTCCCCGGCATTTGGTGCTGGAAATAAACGAGCGCATGCTGGCGGACGGCACCGCCAAGCTGGCACCGGACGAGCGGGAAATCCGCTTTCTGGCCGCCCGGCTACGGGAAACCGGTGTGGAATCCGTTGCGGTGTGCCTGCTGCACTCCTACGTCAACCCAGCGCACGAAACCGCCATTAAAGAAATACTGGCACAGGAAATACCGGGCCTGTCCGTCACCCTTTCCTCGGAAATACTGCCCGAGTTCAGGGAATATGAAAGGGCCAGCACCGCGCTTATCAACGCCCTGGTGAGGCCCCGGGTAAACGGCTACATTGGCGGGTTAGAAAGGGAGTTACATTCCGCCGGTGTGCAAAGCAAACTTTACATCATGCAGTCCAACGGCGGAGTCATCACCGCCGGACAGGCCAGGCAACAAAGCGCGCGCACCGTGCTCAGCGGCCCGGCGGGAGGAGTGCTGGCCGGCGTGCGCCTGGCCGCCCTGACCGGGTACAGGAATCTGATCACCGCAGACATGGGCGGTACCAGCATGGACATAAGCCTCATCCACGACGGCGAGCCGCGCTTTACCACCGAGGGCGGCATCGGCGGCTACCCGCTGCGCCTACCCATGCTGGACATCCACACCATTGGCGCGGGCGGGGGCAGCATCGCCTGGGTGGACGCCGGCGGCGCCCTGCGGGTAGGACCGCACAGTGCCGGCTCGGAACCGGGACCCGCCTGTTACAACCTGGGCGGCAACCAGCCCACGGTTACCGACGCCAACCTGGTGCTGGGCAGGTTGGATAAAGCAGATCTGACCGCCATCACTGGACCCCAGACTCGCATTCCGGTCCATACGGGAAAAAATCGGGCATCCGCTGGGGATTACGGTGGAGAAAGCGGCAGAAGGGATTATCAAGGTGGTGAACGCCAACATGGTGCGCGCCATGCGGGTAGTTTCCGTGCAAAAAGGTTACGACCCCAGGGACTTTACCCTGGCGGCTTTCGGCGGAGCCGGTCCCTTGCACGCCGTGGAACTGGCGCGCGAGATGGGCATCCCCCGCGTGCTGGTCCCTCCCTACCCCGGGGTTACCTCAGCCTGGGGCATGCTGTCCGCCGACGTGCGCCACGATTATTCCCTGACCTGCATCACGGACCTGACGCCCGCCGCCTGTGCGGAGATAAACAGCGGGTTCGCGCAGCTGTGCCGGCACGCTATAAAAAACCTGCTGCAGGAGGGCTTTACCGAAGCGCAGATTAAGTTGGCCAGGCTCATGGACTTGCGCTACAAGGGACAGTCCTACGAACTGACCCTTACCGTCCCCGGCAACGACCTGATCGGCGCCGACATAACCGCCATTATACACAGGTTCCACCGCCGCCACCGCCGGCTTTACGGCTATTGCCGCGAGGACGCGCCCGTGGAGGCGATAACCCTTCGCTTGGCGGCTACCGGCGCCCTGCCGGAAATCAAGCCCCGGCCGCGGGCAGCGGGCGATAAACCCGCCCGGCCCGGTACCAGGAAGGTGTACCTGGCGGGAGAGTACCAGAACGTACCGGTTTACGACAGGCGGCAAATCGACACGGGTTGGTCGGTGGAAGGCCCGGCCGTTATCACCCAGGCAGATTCCACTACCCTCATCTGGCCCAGCAACCGCGCCCGCTGCGACCGCTGGAACAACATTATCATTGAAACGGGAGTTAGCTAAACATGCACTTCGACCCCATCACCCTGGAAGTGCTGCGAAACGCTCTGCAGTCAGTGGCGGAAGAGATGGGCGCCACGCTTACCCGCACCGCCCTGTCACCCAACATCAAGGACCGGCGGGATTGCTCCACGGCCATATACACCACCGGCGGCAACCTGGTGGCCCAAGCCGAGCATATCCCCCTGCACCTGGGTTTAATGCCTACGGTGGTTAAGGAAGTCCTCAAAACTATTCCGCTGAAAAGCATGGCGCCGGGCGACGCGGTGATCATCAACGACCCCTACGTGAGCGGCTCTCACCTGCCGGACGTATGCCTTATCTCCCCCGTGTTTGCCGGCAACATGCCCCTGGCCATAGTGGCCAACCTGGCCCATCACGTGGACGTGGGAGGATCGGTGCCGGGCAGCATGTCCACCACGTGCACGGAAATTTTCCAAGAGGGGATGCGCATCCCACCTGTCAAGCTGAGCCGCAGCGGGCAAATAAACCGAGACCTGTTAAAGGTGCTTGCACACAACGTCAGAACCAGCGACGAGTTTTACGGCGACATCCAGGCCCAGCTTTCAGCCAACCAGGTAGGCGTAAAAAGGCTGCAGGAACTGGCCCGCAAAACGGGCAGTGCAACGCTGATCCAGTACATGCACGAAATCATCAATTACGCAGAAAGAAGAATCCGCCGGGCCATAGCGGAAATCCCCAACGGCACGTACAGGTTCACCGATTACTTGGAAGGCGACGGCATAATCGATGAACAAATCAACATCACCGCCGCCGTGCAGGTAGAAAACGATTCCTTAAAGGTGGACTTCACCGGTACCTGCCCGCAGGTGAAGGGCCCTGTCAATGCAACCCGGGGAGTTACCCTAGCCTGCGTTTATTTTGCCGTCAAAGCCGTGGCCGATCCTGACCTGCCGGCCAGCGAGGGCATAGCCCGGGCGGTGGATGTGATCACCCCGCCGGGCACCCTAGTAAACCCCCTGTACCCGGCGCCGGTGGCCCACGCCAATATCAACACGGCCCAAAGAATAACGGACGTAGTGCTGGGAGCTCTGGCACAGGCGGTACCGCACCAGGTGACCGCTGCCGGCACGGGTAGCATGAGCAACTTCACCATCGGGGGCCGGGACTGGCGGGGGAATTTTTACTCCTACGTGGAAACATACGGCGGCGGCCAGGGGGCCATGTCCGACCAGGACGGCATGGACGGTGTCCACGTGAACATGACCAACACCCGCAACACGCCGGTGGAAGTCATCGAAATAAACTACCCATTGCTGGTGGAAAAGTACGGTTTGGTGCCCGACTCGGGCGGGCCGGGCAAGTATAGGGGAGGATGCGGTATAGTGCGTGAAATAACCGTGCTGGAAGATGCTACCGTTTCGGTGAGCACGGAAAGAAACACCCTCGGTCCCTGGGGCCTGCAAGGAGGCCGGCCGGGCAGGACTTCGCGGTGTTATATAAAGCTGCCCGGCGGCACAAAACAAATAATGCCGGGCAAATTCACCAGGGAAGTACCCGCAGGCACCACCGTCACACTGGAAACCGCCGGCGGAGGCGGGTTCGGGCATCCCCATAACAGGTCCCCCGATGCGGTGCGGCGCGACGTGCTGGACGGGCTGGTTTCCCGCGAGGCAGCGGAGCGCGATTACGGGGGGTCAGGCCTTTCCTAACTGTAATAACTTATCTCGGCAGTTAAACAGCGTATCGCTGATCAGCTGTGTTCGCCTTTGTCGTCTTCCCTCTCTTTGCCCAGCGTCAATTCAGGCGGCAGGTTGCGGAACGCCCGCGAGGCGTTGACCATGCGGGGCAGATTGCCGCGCAGCCGGCCCGGCAGTCTCTTGCCCCCGGGTACTTTTCTTTTATCAGCCATGCCAAAAACCTCCCGGCACTGTTGATTTAATTATTACTTTGCCCAGCCGGGAATTGATTATACTCCGTTGACTGGAGAGGTATGGATGAGACAAAAAGTGAAAAATAAACGGGCAACAAGCGTCGCTCGTTGGAAAAATTTTTCAGCCTGCCTGTCTATAAAGTTACCCGGCGTAACATTAATCATGCACAAGGCAGATATATTGCACGGGATTCTACTTTACCAGGTAGCCAAGGTTTTCCAGCACCGCCCGCAGCGGCACCCAAACACAATCCTCGAAAAAAAACGGGCATAGTATCAATTTCCTGCGAGGCCGCTCAAGTTCCAACCGCTCCCCGTTATAAAAAACGTTTACCGGTTTGTAAGGCTTGCAGGGCACTGCCGGCATTTTGACGTAACCTCCCAGTACCGGGACATCGCCTTCGCCCGTGGCAGCGAAAAACAGCTTGCCCTGTAAAACTACTTCGTCGCCGCTGGACCCTGCAGCAAAACCTTAGCCGTTTCCCTATAAGGCGCCTCCAGCGGCAGCGCTCGCTCGCCGCTGTTAACGCGCAGGTTTTTGAGCCCTAATTTAAACATATTTCCATGGGCAGGCCCAACGCTCCAGGTGTTCCAGGACCGTGTAAATAATAAAGCCCAGCAGGCTCATGGCGATAATGCCGGCAAACATTTCGGTATAAACTGCCCTGGACCATGCATCTAATAAGTAATATCCCAGCCCCTCCTGGCTGGATATGGTTTCGGAAAAGAACAAAACGGCTATGGCAGTTCCCGAAGCAATGCGCAGGGAGGTTAACACCTCGGGCAGCACAGCCGGCCAAACAACGTGCAGGTATATATCCCGCCGTCTTGCGCCCAGCGATTTAACGGAATTAACCAAATCGGGATTAATTCCCCGCGCTGCATCCCTGATAGGCACCAAAATCTGAAAAAAAACCACCAGCGTGATCAGCGTGATCTTGGAGGCGTCCTGTATGCCCAGCAGTACCATCAACACAGGCAGAAATACAATTTTAGGCACCGGGTAAATAATGTATATGAGGGGCGCCACCAGGCGGTCAACTTTTTCCTCCCTGCCCATGACCATACCGCAGGGAACCGCCAGCACCAGTGATATTACCAGGCTTATAACAACCCGGTAACTGCTTACCAGGAAGTGACCCCACAGCCCGCCGGCCAGTTCCCGGAAAAAGGCGGTCAACGCCGGAAGCGGCCCCGGCAGGGCCGGGTTGTTCACCGCCAGGGACAGCAATTCCCAGCCAAGTAACAAAAAAGTAACGGAAAATGTTACGTATAAAGCGCTTGCCCATTTTCTCCCGTTCATTTCCACCTACCTGCACCACCGGAAATCTCAACCCGTTCGGGCACCAGTTTTTCCCTCAACTTGGTTGTAAGGGCATGAAACTCGGCGGTCTTGCGGTAACCCGCCTCCCCCACCCGCGGATTTTCTACTATATCCAGAACCCGCCCGGGGGAACCAGAGAGCAAAATTATTCTCTGCCCTAAGAAAATGGCTTCTTCTATGCTGTGGGTGACCAGCACGACGGTCATACGCTTTTCCTGCCATATTTCCAGCAGCTGCCTTTGCAGTTTCTCCCTGGTCAAGGCGTCCAGCGAGGAAAACGGCTCATCCATAAGCAACAGGTCGGGTTCCAGCGCCAAAGCCCGGGCGATGCCGGTGCGCTGGCGCTGGCCACCGCTCAACTGGGAAGGGTAACGCTGCCTCATTTCCCATAAGCCCACCTCGTTTAGCACGCGCTTGACCTTGATATACTTCTTTTCCCGCGATTCCCCCCTGATGTCAAGGCCCAGCGCCACGTTATCGTAAACCTTTTTCCACGGCAACAAGCCGTAATCCTGGAGAATCAAAGCCGTTTGCCTGCGGCAGGAGGTGACCGGTGCCCCGTCCACCAGCACCTCGCCCGACCAAGAACGCAGCAAACCCGATAAAACGTAAAGCAGCGTCGACTTGCCGCACCCGGACGGCCCTATCAAAGCGCAAGTACTGCCTTTGGGCACGCTAAAAGAAACGTCCCGCAACGCGGGGATTTCCTTATTTTGCTGCTGGTAGCTGACCGACAAACCGCGCACCCGCACCATCAGTTCGCCGTTGGCGCTCATGACTGCTTCCCGATAACGCGCCCGTCGACCAAATCATTGTAACCCAGGTCCTTCTCCAACAAGTCGTGCTCCTTCATCCAGCGGACAACCCGCGCCACGCCTTCTTCGTCAGGCAAGCACGGCGCAGAAAAATGCAGCCTCAACGGGTGATCGCGGCTGGTTAAAACGTCATCGGGTACTCGAGCATACTTCGCCAGTAAATCGGCGTAATGCAAGGGGTTGTTCTGCAGGTCTTCTACGGCCCTGGCATAAGCTCGCATGAGTTTTTGCACACCCTCCAGGTTGTTTTCCAGCGTTTCCCGCCGCACTATTATCACGGTTTGTGCCACGGTATTTTGCGAGTTATCGACCACCAGATTGGCCCCCTTGATTTCGGCCAGGGTGGCAAACGGGTCGGGCAGAGTAGCAGCCTGAACCCGGTTGTTCAGCAGGGCTTCCAGCCGAATGGGCAGCTTGGGCATGCTGGTTTTGATTATTTCCCCGGGCTGTAGGCCCTCCGCCAGCAGCAGCTGGTCGGTTATATACTCGTTGATGGTATTCAGGGAAAGGGCGATGGGTACGTTTTTTAATTGTTCCGGGGAGGTTATGCTGGAAGCGGGCGCCGACAGGATGGCAAACCTGTTTTCTCCCGGTACGGCACCCTGGCCCACGGAAACGGCCCTGACCTCAGTGCCGGCGTTGTTCATGGCCGCTACGGCTAGCATGTCACCAATACCGGCGTCTATCTTCCCCGCGGCAAATGCGCTATCCCTCTCCAGGGCACTGGGGAAAGGAATTAGTTCCACGTTTATGCCTTCATCCTGGAAGTAACCCTTTTCCTCGGCCAGCCAAAACGGCAGGTTGTCCGTTATGGGCATCATGCCGACTTTCACGGGCGACGGCTTGTCCCCGCCGCACCCTCCCAGGAACATGGACAACAGGACTGCAGCCAATAAAACAGCAATCTTTCCACAGCGTAAATGCACTTACTTCCCCTCCTGCCGAATATGTTGTTTTGTTTTTACAAACATTTCTCTTTTACTGCAGCAAATCCTGCTGCAAAGCGACAAAGTGGCCGGCGGCGGTATTTATTGTATAAACAGATTATATTTTAATGGAGTTTAATGAAGGAAAAATGAACGTACAGCAAGAAATGCATATATGGCAGAGCCCGGCGTGCGCGCGGTTCCCAACCGGCGTTTCCCCGTCGTTTTGCTTGTTGTTGCAGTCTATTAAGTGGAAGGTGGTAACAGTGGATTTCGTCAAAAAAATCAAAGATAAAATAATCTGGGATTTTCGCCTGGAAAACGAGTTTAAAAACAGGCAAATGGGGTACGCATTCGTCATCGACGTTTGCGACCAAACGCCCCAGCTGGCCATATACGTTATCAAAAAGCACGTGAGCAAAACCCAACCTCTATTGGACCAGCCGCCACGAGAAATGTTAACCCGCGCCGTGGAAGAGCAAGGCGGCAGCATGAATTACGAAACCCTTTATAATATCAACGATGAGATCCGCCAGTGGCTAAAGCAAAAATATTTCAGCTAGAATATCGTAAAATACTAATTATATAATATTGACACTTCCCGTAGATCGGTGTTACCTTAAAAAGGTAAATAACCCCAAATCGGAAGTGTTTAACCGGGAGAGAAGAACATGAAATTAACAGAAGAAGAAAAGAAAACAGCCTTAATCATTACACGGCAAATTCTCAAAGAGTTCAATGGGAACAGGGGCAACTTGATCCCCGTACTGCAGCAGGTACAAAACAAACTGGGATACGTCCCGCCGGTGGCCATGGAAGAGATGGCCGCGCACTTTGACATCCCGGCCGTGGACGTTTACGGCGTGCTTACCTTTTACAACCAGTTTCGCCTTACCCCGCCGGGGAAAAACCAGGTTAAAATTTGCATGGGTACTGCCTGCCACATGCGGGGCGCCCATACCATTCAAGAAGCCTGGGAACGCCGGTTGAACATCAAGGTGGGCGAAACCACCGAAGATAGGGAATTCAGCCTGGAAAGGGTTGCCTGCGTGGGGTGCTGTACCATGGCCCCGGTAGTGGTGATTAATGAGCAGGTACACGGAAAAGTTACCCCCACCCGTGTAGACGGTCTACTATTTTCCTACCAACTGGATAAGCAACAAACAAAGGAAGGCGGAACAGAATGAGCAAAGGCAGTTCTACCGCGAAAGCGGCCTATGCCAAGCTGCAGGAGGCCGCCCGGCAAAACTGGGAAAAACTGCGTGAAAAACCTTTAATCCTGGTAGGTGCCGCCACTTGCGGCCGCGCAGCGGGAGCGCTGCAATTGATGGAAGAGATAAGAAATGAAGTGCAGCGCCTGGGCCTGGACGTTAACCTGCTGGAAGTGGGTTGCATGGGCCATTGTTATGCCGAGCCGGTCATGGTCATTTACAACGAAGGATTTCCGCCCATCTGCTACGGTTACGTCAGTGAAGGCGTAGGCGCGAGAATCGTCAGGGATTTCCTCGTTGACGGCGACCCCGGTATCGAGTTTGCACTGGCAGCCCTGGAACCAAACGAAATGCTTCCCACTTTCACCGATTTCCCCAGGGGCATGCACGAAAAAAAAATCGTCATGGAGCATTGCGGTCTGATCGACCCGCAAAATATTGAGCATTACATCGCCACGGGCGGATATGCCTCTCTTGTTAAAGCCCTGGACATGGCCCCGGAAGAAATTATAAACGTTATTAAATCTTCCGGGTTGCGCGGGCGGGGCGGGGCCGGGTTCCCCACCGGCATCAAGTGGGAAACCTGTTACAACGCGCCGGGTTCCGAAAAATTCGTTATTTGTAACGCAGATGAGGGAGATCCCGGCGCCTTCATGGACCGGACCATTTTAGAATCTAATCCTCATCTGGTGGTCGAGGGGTTAATCATAGCCGCTCGCGCGGTGGGAGCAATAAAGGGTTACATTTACGTAAGGGCCGAGTACCCCCTGGCAGTGCAGCGCATCGCCCTGGCCCTGCAGCAGGCCAGGGAAGCCGGCCTGCTTGGCCAGTCTATCCTGGGCACCAACTTTAACATTGACATCGAACTGTTCCAGGGATCCGGGGCTTTCGTATGCGGCGAGGAAACCGCCCTGATTGCCTCCATGGAAGGTAAGCCCGGCATACCCAGGCATCGCCCACCCTTCCCAGCGGTTTCCGGCCTGTGGAGCAAGCCTACGGTGATTAACAACGTCAAGACGCTGTCCTACATTCCCCATATCATTAATAAGGGAGCCGACTGGTTCAAGAGCATCGGGTCCGAAAAAAGTCCCGGCACGGCCATCTTCGCCCTGGCCGGCAAGGTGGTCAACACCGGCTTGGCGGAAGTGCCCATGGGCACCACCTTAAGGGAGTTGATTTATGAAGTGGGCAGCGGCATAGCCAACGGTAAAAAGTTTAAAGCTGTGCAAATCGGCGGGCCTTCGGGGGGTTGCCTGCCCGAAGAAGCTATGGATACGCCCATAGATTTTGATTCACTGACCAAGGCGGGAGCCATGATGGGTTCCGGCGGCCTGGTGGTACTTGATGAAGACGATTGCATGGTGGAAATTGCCCGTTACTTCCTGGACTTTACCCAGAAGGAATCCTGCGGCAAGTGCACCTTCTGCCGCCTGGGTACCAAACACATGCTGGACATTCTTGAGATCATCACCAAGGGCAAGGGCCGGCTCGAGGATATCGACTTGCTGGTGGAACTGGCCACTAAAATTAAAGAGGGGTCGCTTTGCGGCCTCGGCAAAACGGCCCCCAACCCCGTGCTCAGCACCATCCGGTACTTCAGGGAGGAATACGAGGCGCACATCAACGAGGGACGCTGCCCGTCCCTCATGTGCAAGGATCTAATAGCCTACTACATTCTGCCGGATAAGTGCGAGCGCTCCTGTGACGCCTGCGTGGGCAGCTGCCCCGTGGAAGCCATTTATTCAAACGAAGACCGGATCAAGGTTATCGACCAGGAAAAATGCGTCAAATGCGACAGCTGCATGGTGGCCTGCCCGCCCCAGTACAAAGCAGTGGTCAAACTATCGCCACCACACCTGGTGGCAGAAAGAGAGAAAGGGAAGGAATAATGGAAGTAACCATTACCATAGACGGCAAACAAATTAAAGCCCGGAAAGGAACAATGCTTCTCTGGGCAGCATTGGACAACGGAATTTATATTCCGCACCTTTGCGCCGCGCGGGAAGAAACGGAAAGCCCACCCGCGTCGTGCCGCCTGTGTTTCGTGGAAGTGGAAGGCTACCCTGCCCCAGTAACTGCCTGCACCCTGCCGGTGGCCGAGGGCATGGTGGTCAACACCAGCAGCGAACGTGTAAACAGATTGGTGGCTGCAGGATTTGAGCTAATTATGTCCAATCACCGCCTGGACTGCAAGAACTGCCCGGCCAACGGCAACTGCGAGCTGCAGCGCATTGCCAAGGCCCGCAAGTTGAGACTAAAACCCAAAAACCTGCCGGTACTGCACAGGGACTTGCCGGTGGACGACAGCGCCGAAAACATCGTATACGATCCAAGTAAGTGCGTACTTTGCGGCCGGTGCATACGGGCTTGCCGTAATCACGGCCAAAGCGTGGTGGGTTTTGCCCGGCGCGGCTTTGAGCGGGTCGTCACCACCTGCGGAGACGTTCCCCTGGGAGAGAGCGGTTGCGACAGCTGCGGGGAATGCGTAAAGGCCTGCCCTGTGGGCGCAATGTCACTGAAAAAAAAGTAACATAAATGCCGGCGGCGCGCGCGTCCTTGCGCGCGCCTTACGGTTTCGCTTCCTGGCTTCGCCCGGAGTTGCTACCCCGCACTCTGTATGTCGTTCGTTTCAGGAAACGGAAATCCTACATTTATTTTGTCAACAGCCCCAGAGAGGTCTAGCACAAAGCCTTTCTGAGGCAGCAGCAAGACAAAACCAAGGCGGTCAACAGATAAAAATCCGCCTGGCAAATGCTTCACTGCGGGCTTCTTAAATCACCCTAAACTTAAACCCGTATCTTATGACCCCTTCTTCTTCGTAAATTTGTCTAAAAACAAACTGTACGGGCATTCCTATAGCCAGCTGTTTATTCAAGGGGTTGTCCAACTGGGCGATAATCCTGGGCCCTTCTTCCAGTTCCACTATGGCCACCGGGTATCTCCCTTTACATTTACCTGTTTTCGCTGCAATCACGGTTGGCGAATTCCCTGGCTATAACAAAGGCAGCCGCAGCTGCACCGAGACCGTGTTCCAGGTTTTCATCCAGGCCGGCGCAGGGAAAGCCGGCCGCTACTACCAGTGCGCACTTGTCTTCCACCTGATCCAGCAAGCTTGCAGCCGCAATAAAAGCCTCCGTGCCGGCCAGAGTGGAACCGCCGTGCTGGCTGGTCGATACGTCGCCGGCAAGTCCCAATGCTTCCACCAGA
>CAJYBN010000053.1 GCA_913064925.1 uncultured Peptococcaceae bacterium | reverse complement strand
TTAGCTGAAGATCCGGAATTGGTCAACAAGCAGTAGCGCGCGCCGAGAAAATCAGCTAATTTTTTTTCAAATTCCGCTGCATATTTTCCGGTGGTCAGCCAAAAATCCAGCGCCGCGTCGATTAAATTAGCCATTTCCTGCTCATCGTAGACCTTGCCGGAGCAGGATACCCAGGTTTGGCCCGGTACGAAAGGTACCGGAGCATGAAATAGTTTATAAAACTGCCGAGCTCGCTGGTAAAAATCGATTCTCCAGAGCTTTTCCAGACAGGAACGTTTAATTTCTCCCGCTTTACCTGCAACGTCATTTTTATTAACCATGAGCTGGTAAGTTAAATCGATACCCGGAGGGATTTCCCGTCTTTGGTCGGGAACAGCGAAATCTGCCGCCTCCAGGACGTAAGACACCCCCTCAGGCGCGGGCTTTACCATTGGCCAAGCACAATATGCTTCAGTCCTGCAGGCAGCCACCAGGGCAAAACCGTTTTTTGTTTTTAATACATCCCCCTCTTTAAATGCCATTTTGTTCCTCCCCCAATAACAAAATGCTAATTCACATTATCCTTTTCATCTCCCGCAATCCCTCATACACCCCTGCCAGAGGGGTTTTTATCTGGGCTTGAACCTTATTAATTTTCAGTCCACCGTTTAGAGGCCGGGGCGCTTTTTGTCCAAGCTCCGCTGTAGAGACAGGCACGATAAGGCTTTTATCCAACTCAAATGTTTCCGCCACAGCCAGTGCAAACTGGTAACGGTTCATTAGATCCGGGCCGGCTACGTTGTAAATGCCTTCTTTCCCCAACTCAACCAGTTCTTTAACCACCCGGCACAGATTTGGGGCATAGGTGGGGGTGCCCACCTGATCCCGGGGAACTTTTACCACTGCACCTTGCTTTAGGCGTCTAATTAAACCCATAACAAAATTTTTACCCTGCTGTTCGGGACCGTAGACCACCGTGGTGCGAATGATGAGCCAGGGACTGCATGATCGCTGAATCCGCTGTTCCACTGCGTATTTAGCCCTGCCGTATACGGATATGGGATTGGGCCGGTCGGTTTCGCTGTAAGGACCCGCCGCTCCGTCAAAAACATAATCCGTGCTGAAATAGACAATTTTAGCCCCTACTTGGGCAGCTGCATCCAAAACATGGCCAACCCCGTCAACGTTCACTTGATAACAGAACTCAGGTTTTTCTTCACAGGCCTCCACGTTGGGCATGGCCGCTGGGATAAGCACCACCTCCGGAACCAGTGCACCCACCAGTTTATGAACTTTTTCTCGTTCCGTCATATCCAGTTTAATTAAACCTGCTTGCGGGTAAGAAAAAAAGGTGCCGGTTACCTGATGGCCACCCTTTAAAATTTCGTACAGGCAATGGCCTATTTGTCCCGAAGCGCCTATAATCAACGCCTTCATACCAAAACCTCCATAACGCTGCCGCGGCACCGGGAAAATCACCCTGTTAATATACCTTCCACGAGGTATTACCCTGGTACCACATTTCATTGAGCTCCTGGTAATCCTTGTAAGTATCCATGCATTTCCAAAAACCTTCGTGCTTATACATGGCCAGCTGTTGCTCACTGATCAGCTGTTGAAAAACTTCCTGTTCAAGGGTGCAATTTTCGTTCAGGTAATCGAAAATCTTTCTATTAAATATAAAAAAACCGCCGTTGATATAACTATTAAGCCAGGGTTTTTCCTTAAAACTAGTTATAATACCGTCAGGGTCAACGGCAATTTCCCCGTATTTAGATTGCGGCCTAACCCCTGTTACCACCCCGATTTTACCCTTTTGCAGAAAAAAACTTTCGAGCTCCATGAGATTAACATCTGAAAGCCCGTCACCGTAAGTTAAAAAGAAATAGTCCCCATCAATATATTTTTCCACTTTTTTAACACGACCCCCGGTATTTGTTTCCAAGCCCGTGCCGGCAAAAATAATGTTCCAATCTTCAACCTCATCCTTACCCTTGATAATGGAGTTAATACCATCCTTTAAGTTTAATTGAACGTCCCAGCGGCGATATTGATAACTCAAAAAGTATTCTTTAATAAGCTCCCCTTTATAACCAAGGCACAGGATAAAGTCATTAAACCCGTAATGGGCATAATGTTTCATAATATGCCACAAAATCGGCAGTCCCCCAACAGTTACCAGCGGTTTGGGTTTATTTTCTGTCTCTTCCCGCAAGCGCGTACCTTTGCCGCCGCAAAGAATAACTACTTTAGGCTTCACCGGTGCTACCCCTTTCAATTTGAATATAAGCGTGATTATTTAAAGCCTCTTTGTAAGCAGAGAACACTCGATCCGGATGATAATCAGCAACTCTTTGAGCTTGCCGGCTCAGTATTTCCTTTCTTTTTTGCTTGTCGGTTACCAGCAAATTTACCAGACGGGCTGTTTCCCGTATATCTTTATCGTAAATCAATTGCCCGGCCTCCCCCAAAGCCTCCGCTACGGCCCCGCAATCGTAGGCGATCACGGGCACCTGAAAATGCATGGCCTCGATAAGCGATGTGCAAGAACCGTTGTATTCACTCATGCTCAAAAACACATGGGCAACTTGGTAATAAGCCAGGAGTTGCGTAAAAGAAACCCGGCCGGTGATAAACACATTTCTCACCTGCAATTCATCAATTAATGCCAGCAGCTGGCGAAAGTAGCCAATTTGGCCCCAATAATCACCAACCAGGAACAGCCGGGATTTGGGGTTAATTCTCTTATGGTAATAATTAAATACGTTTATAATGTCCTCTTGTCTATTGGTGGGGCTAATACGGCCGACAAACAGTATATTGACGTGATCATCCCGGTACATTTTTAGGAGATGGGCATTGGGCTCGCGGTTATATTCCGCCAGGTTAATTAACGGAGGGAGAACCATTACGCGTTCATAGCCCAGTTCATTTAAGTCCCGCTCGTTGTATTTGAAATTGGTAATTACCAGGTCTATGTAGTCCTTTAAAAACTTGAGCTGTTCCCTCCCCTTTTGGTGATACATTTTGGTTTGATAGTCAGTGAAATGATCCGGCGGGATGATGTGGTGATAATACATGAGCTTCTGCCGCGCCTTTGATTCCATAACGATTTGTGCCGCATTTGAGCCCCGAAACATATGGTAAATAATTACGCTGCTTTGATCATCCCAAGATGCCAGATCTAACGCCCTGACCTGCAGCGCTTCTTCTTTAGCTCCAGCGTAAATGGCGGATGCCATACCCATATTGAGAACTGTTTTTTGCAAATTTAAAACGGTATTGCTGACCTTATGACCATATTTTAATAATGGAGTAATTTGATCTATGCGCATTACCTATCCCCCAAATGATTTTTCAAGGAGATTAAGCAATCTCTGCTTAGTCTCCTCAGGACCGAACATGGGCAACTTGGATTTCGCGTAAGCCGTTACTTCATTATAAAAAGATTGGCTGGACAACAACTCTTTGGCCAATTTCGCCGCTTGATCAATATCCTGGTACTGCACGCATAAACGGGGAAAGAGAATTTTCTGCGTATAAAAATTCGGCGATGCAATACAGGGTATTCCCACCGCGGCGCAGTCGATGGGAAATCTCCCCCAGGTGAGGCGAAAATCCATATGCACGCCCAATATGGATTTATTCAGTTCAACCATAAATTGGTCCCAGGAGGTGGATTGGAAAGTTCTGATCGGGGGAAGCGATAGGTATTTGCTAAACTCCTCGACGTATTTTTTTTCTGCGGGATGTTGGAGATCTACTGCGCCCGGCAGACCTATTTTCAACAAGGCGGCTAAATTTGCCAACCCGTTCCGGGACAAATATGTACCCATAAAACTCCCGAGGTGCACCTCCTGGTCTTTTTGCACCGGGGGGCAAAGCTCCGGCACCCTTTTTAAAGGAAATGGAAGCCCTACAAATTCTACGGGCTTACTGGTAAATACTTTCAAGAACGGAATAATCTCTGCATTTTGCACTGCCACTGCATCCGCGATGTTAAGCAATTCTATCAATTTTACCTGTAAATCCCTGGGCGCGAAGGAAGTAAAGCGTTCCAGTTCCGGCTCAACGAAAACAATCACTTTCGTCTGCGCATACTTTTTAACTTTTAATCCTATTTCAATTAACCCCTCATTAACGCCAATCAATACCACGTCATAATTATCTAAAAACTCATAACCCACACCGTATTTTCCCTCGTCGAAAGCGGTAGCGCTGTAATGAATCCCTCCCATTATGGTAGCCCAGTAGTGAATGTTATTTATTTCAAGGGTACATGGCCGCCCGTCAATAAAAGGATTAAAAGGAAAGCAGGATAAAACGCAAAACTTCAAAACGTATCACCCCCCAGTTTTTCCGCCACGCGTTTACCGCTTAAAAGCGATTGGTCACTCCATAAATAAGCCCACTCTCCATACCTGCCGATACAATAAATATGGTTTTTCTCCAGAAAGTCCAGGATTAACTCGCGGTTTTTCCGGTAATTACGGTCATAGATCACATTGGCATATTGTAAATCCTGATAGTCAGTCAGTATGATATCGTCATCCTTCGCCAGAATACCGATCTCGATTAAATTTTCAATCGCCCTTTCCATAACATCAGGAGCAGGTACTTTCAGGGGTTTAAAAGTAGAATGATAAATCTCCGCTTGAATCCCTGTGCAACCGGGGGGAGCGTTAGACCCGGACAAATTGCTGGAGAAATGCACCCGGGCCGGAAGAAAGTCCTCATCGTAAACATAAAACCAGTGGCATTTGGCCAGGTCCCCCTTTTTTACTCCTAAATTTACCAGCACCACACTGGTGTGCGCCAACCGTGAAGCGGCCTCCTTCACTTCTGCAGGAAGATCTTTGATACACCTGATCAATTCAGGAAGCGGAATTGACGATACCAAAGTGTCATAATAGCGCTGGAACCCGTTGCTAAAGATCAGCTTTTTATTTTTCAAATCAAGTTCGACCAGTTCAAATCCGTAACGAATAACCGCTTCTGCCGCCATAAGGCGCAAAAATGATTGGTAGCCGCCCTTGGCGGGGTAACGAAAACTATCGATATAATAAACGTTGCAAAATTGGTCGGACAAAGCACCCCGCAGAACTTCCTCCAGGGTCGGGCGGTATATTCTCTGTGCAACCCACTCGGTGGTTAAATATTCGGGATCCACAGTCCAGTATTTTCGGCTGTAAACACTGTGAAAACGCTCGGCAAAGGTTCGGCCGAAGCTGGAAATAAGCCATTCACGATAATTCCCGGCCGGCCTGTCGCGATTTTGTTCCGCACGGATGAAATCAATAAGGCACTGGGCCACCAATTCAGCAGGCAGTCCCTTTAAGTTGGTCTCAACAGGGTGCCTTACCCAGTGGGATGCAAATACGCTATATACCACGGGGGAAAATTCGCCGTATTGATCGGCGACACTGGCGGCAAACAGCTTGCGGACATAGTCGTCTTTGGTAAAGGAGATATGGATGCCTCTATCGAAGGTAAATCCTTCCGTGGAATGGGAACGGCAGTGCCCTCCCCATGAGCCTTCCTTTTCGTAAATTTCCGTCAGGTGATTAAAATGATAAGAAAAGCTCAAACCCGCTATGCCGGCGCCCAGCGTCACCACCCCATGCATCGCGGATCCTCCTTCCCCCGGAATCAGTCCAGCAAATTAAGCAATCTTTTCTTGGTTTCCTCCTCCGCGAAAAACGATAACTTTGAGTTGGCGTAATCCACCACTTCTTCATAAAAGCTATTGTCCTTGATCAGCTTTTTGGCCAGATTTACAGCTTGCTCAACGTCCTGGTAGCGTACAGTTAAATCTGGAAAAAGAATTTTTTGGGCATAAAAATTTGGTGTCGAGATACAGGGCATTCTAACCGCGGCACAATCCACGGAGAACCGTCCCCAGGTTTGCCGGTAGTCCAAATGAAGTCCCAATTTGGAACGATTGACTTCGGTTATATATTCCTCCCATAACTTGACCCGGTCACCGGAACCAAAGTAACTGGTATCTCGAAAACGAATGGGCGGTATGGGCATAAACCGGCGCATCACCCGAAGGTATTCAAGCTCTTCGGGGTCCTGCATATCCGCAGCTCCGGGCAGCCCTATTTCCGAGAGGGCCGCTATATTCATCAACCCGTTACGGCTGGCTATTTTCCCCAGCGCGCTGCCCAGGTCAATAACCAGCTCTTTTTCCACCGGCGGGCACAACTCTTCGCGCACTCTCCTTAAAGGAAAGGGCAGGCCCACAATGCCCACAGGTTTTTTAGTTAATCTTTTGATAACGGGAATATGGCTTTCATGATGAACGGCCACGGCCTCGGCAACATTAAGCAGCTCGACAAATTTAACCTGCAATTCCCGGTCCAGGTACGTTGTAAAATGCTCCAGTTCGGCATCAAAAAAAACCACTACCCGGGTCGTCGAACGTTTCTTTATTTTCAGGCCGACTTCAATAAGCTGTGAGCGAAGCGCCACCATGACCAGGTCAAACTCGCTGAAAAATTCATAAGGAAGACCGTAATATCCCTGGTCAAACTTAACGCCGTTATAATGAGTACCCTGCATAATCGTCGCCCACTGGGATATTTGGTATACCTCGTGGGTAAAAATTTGTCCGTCCAGCGGGCTTGGAGGCAATAAACTTATCAAACAGAACTGCAAAACATTCACCTCAATATGTAAGCAAATTACGCCAGTAAGTTCATTAATCTCGCTATTGTTAGTTCAGGACTGAAAAAATCCAATTGTGTTTCGGCATAAGCCACTACTTCTTCATAAAAGCTAGGCTCCGTAATTAGCCTGTTCACCAGAGTTTTGACAAGATCAATATCATAGTAGGGCACGCATAAATCGGGGAACAATTTTTTCTGGGTATAAAAAGTGGCCGGGGCCACGCAGGGCATCCTGACAGCCGCGCAATCCACCGGGAATCTCCCCCAGGTTAATCTAAAATCCAGGTGCAGGCCCAGCAGTGACTTGTTGGCTTCGGTAATGTAATCCTGCCAGCCATAGGCTTCCCTAAAGCGAATGGGGGGAATGGGCAAATATTCCCTCATTGCTTCCACATATTGCTTTTCCACCGGGTGCCAGACATCTACAGTACCGGGCAGGTCGATTTCCGACAGTGCCACCACGTTAACCAGCCCATTTCTGTTGCGCAGCCAGTAGGCGCCCATAATACTCCCCAGTTCAATTTCCTCCCGCTTCTGTACCGGCGGGCACAGCTTGCGCACCCTCTCCAGCGGAAACGGCAAACCCACCAGGCCGACCGGCTTGCTGGTCAACAACTTGAAAAAAGGTATGCTTTCATCATGAATTACAGCCACGGCATCGGCGATGTTCAGCAGTTCCACCATCCTGGCCTGCAGATCGCGCCGCATGTCACTGGTAAAATGCTCCAGTTCGGCATCTACAAAAATCACTACTTTTGCGGATGATTGCTTTTTGATCTTGATCCCGATTTCCACTAACTCTTGCTTTAAAGCAACCATTACCAAATCAAATTCATTAAAATATTCATAATTCAGATCGTATTCCCCCTGATCAAAGGCAAGCCCGTTATAGCTGGTTCCGCCAATGACCGTAGCCCAATATTCGATATTGTTGACTTCCAGCTTATATAACTTGCCGTTCATTTCCCAGGGGGGTTGCCGGCATACAAGACAAAACTTCACGCTGTTCACCTCATCTTAGTTGTTGCGTATACCAGGCAATGATTTACTGCAATTAGCCACCCTGGGCGGGATGAAATTGCATTACCGGGCCACCGTCAACATCAATAGTTACCGAACTGACGGATTGATTATCATCGCTATCAGTAAAGATTACCAAAGCGGCATGCGGCCCTTTATGTTCAAATTCAGGGGTTCCCGCAATGCGGACCGTTACCTGCGCTGCTGGTAACGGTGAAAGTATTTCCATGGTAGCCCATGGCGGCAGGTTTATGGACTGTATATCGACAATTTTACCGTCGGAGTCACTGGCGGCAATATCAACACTGAAAGGTACGGCAACCTTTGCTTTAAGGGTTTTTTCCGGTCCGGAGCATCGCGGCGGCTCCCCTTTTTGCTCGATGATGCGGATTAGCGCATCCAAGCCTACTTGCGTTTTACCGTCTTCAACTACAATTTGATAAGACCAAAGCTGCCCCGGTTCTGTCCCACTGGTATCCCAGGTTACCTCAAAGGTTTCGGCATTCACCATTATTGGATTAGGCGCCAGGGGCGGCCCCGGCTGCACGAATCCATCAATGAACCCGCTGGCCTCCACACTGGTGGCCAAACGGCAGGTTAAATGGTCGCCATCAGGATCTACGGCAGCTACGGGGAACGAGTATTTGGCATTGCTCGGCATATTGATAATTACCGGCGCGATGGCTACCGGTGAGCTGTTTTCCGTTGTTAAATCCACCGTTGTCTGCAGTCTATAGCTTCCACCAGGGTTATTGACGTGCTCCGGCCCGCCGATCCTGTAACAACTTTGAATACCTGCCTGCCACGGCTCATTTGTATATGGATCGACCGCATTACTGTAAGTATGCATGATTGTGGCATTTTCGTTTAACGGATCCAATGCCTGGCATAAGATCCAATTATCCTTCTCATTGTGGTCAATGACTAAAAACTGCAGCATACCGGTAAATGTCCCATCTCCAAAGGCCAGGCTGGAGCCGCCGACGGTATCGAGAACCTTATCGCACTTTACCGGATACCCGTCTGTACCGCTGCCATCGAAAAGATCCCGCCTGAAGGCCATGATTATTTTAAATTCAACGGTATTTGGCGCCACATCCGGCCGGTAACACCATGAGAGATGGCCAAAACAATAGTGGGTATATTTAGGTATTGGCAAATTATCACTTCACCTCCTAAATTTTGTGGTATATTTTGCTATTTATAGGATTTTTAGTATATAATATGCTATTTAGCCTTGCTTTGACACCGTTTGGAAAAAGCAAAAAACCCGGGTTTTGCACCGGGTAATAAACTAAGGTTTTCTTAAGCTCGGAGCAGATTTCCCTTTATGCAGCCCTGCCGTTTGTCAGATTGAGACCGGGAATGTTAAGAATAGACCACACAGGCGCCTTCCTCATAGCTGTAAGGCATGTTGGTACAATGCAGGTACAAAATTAACGGTTGGCTAATCAACGGAGTTCTCATCGATGATATGGAAGGACGAACCTACCCTTGAAAAATAAACCCAATGCTCCATGATTTTTCAAAATACCCGGTCCAGATTTACCGAGAAATCTTTTAGCAGGGGCGATTCCAGTGGTTGGCGGTCGGCGCGGGCGTACAAGCGCGGCGGAGCATCCGCTCCCTCCGCCAGGGAGAATATTTCGATGGTTTGGGCACCGGGATTGACCAGCCAGAGCTCAAGCACCCCGTAGCGGGCATATAATTTCTTTTTTATGGTACGGTCCCTTTCCGCCGTGGAGGGTGAAAGAATTTCGACCACCAAGTCCGGCGCCCCCTGGATGTTGGCATCTGTAACTATATGGGAACGCTCCCGGGAAATAAACATGATATCGGGCTGCACCACGTCCTGGGGGGATAAAACCACGTCCAGCGGGGCATCGAGTACTTCCCCGCACCCCTTCGCTTGAACGTACTCGCGCAATATAGCTTCTAGATTGGCGGATATCCGCTGGTGAATAACACTGGGCGAAGGGACCACGAAAAACTCCCCCTCGATGAGCTCGTAGCGCCGGTCCTCCGGCATAAGGCAGTAATCCTCGTAAGTGAATTTTATATGCGGATTTACCAAGGTCATGTTTCATACACCCCTGATTAAATTATACCGTCTTTTTTTTCCAGGCGTCAACAAAGGAGCCGGCCAACAGGTAATTCAGATATTTCAGTCCCCTTGGGGACTATTTTGGTTCGTGCCTCGATTGGTAACGTGAAAACACTACAAACTATGCAGCGCCCGTTCCAGCTGGGCCAGGGAATTGCTTTCCAGCATGCGCACCCTTTGCCTGAACAACTCCACCGTGCGCACTTCGCCCCACTGGCTGCGGGGCAAGGTGTTCAGCCAAAGCACGTCTTTGACGTGCCTTTTGATTTCCTCCAGCAGCCGGACGGTGTTTTGTGGTTCCTGGGTCTTGGTGTCACTGACGATAATCACATAAGTGTTTCGGATCAGCACGTGCCTGTACCTGTCTAAAAATGTACGCAGCGCCGCGGCCAGGTTGGTGGTTTTGCCCCACTGCCCGCTTTCCGCCATGACGGCGGACATGGTGCCGGCAAAACCCAAACGCCGGCGCAGGCCGGGGGTAATCCTTTCCAGGTCTTCCGCGAAAATAAATGTCTCTATATCGCGTAACACATCCGCCAACCCGTAAATAAACTGAATGACCAGCCGCGCATAAGGGGCCATGGAGGCGGAAACGTCGCAAATCAAAACCAGCCGCGGCTTTTGTACCCGTTTACCCCGGTAGCGCAGGTACAGCGGCAGGCCGCCGAACTGCACGCTGCCCCGCGCGGTGCGCCTGATATCTATGGCCTGCTTTTTCCTGCTGCTGCGGTAGCGGCGCGACAGGCCGGTGGCCAGCCGCCGCGTCATCCGGCGCAGCAAAACGGTGACCCTGGGCATATCCTGCTCGGCTATAGCCCGCATGTCCTTTTCCAGCAGGGATTCCTCGGGCTCGCCGGCCAGTTCCCGGGATACCGAGCGCACCACCTCGTCCACCATCTCATCGCCGCAGTAAGTTGCCTCCGTATCCCGCCGGTCAATCCCCTGTTCCTCCATCTGCCTGTGCAAGTAATAGCGCCAGTATTCCAGGGAAGCCTCCACTACCCGGGCAATCAGGTGGGAGGGATCGTTCACCGGGTTGCCCCGGTAGCTGGCCAGCAGCCGCCGTATCCTGCGGCGCTCCGTTTCCGGCAGGCGCGCGTAAGTTTCCAATTGCTCGCTGGTCAGGTTCAACTGCCCGTTGGCGCCGCCGGCCCATTCTCCGCCGCTGTGGGCCACCATCTCCCTGATCTCGGCCTCGGATTCCTCCATCAGGCGCTCCCTTGCCGCGGCCTCTGCCGCTTCCTGCCGGCGCTGGTGTTCCCTTTCCTCGCCGGGCGCGAAAAACCTGGCAAAAGCCAGGTCGAATACCTTGGCGTCGCGCTGCTTTTTAACCAGCGTGGCCCGCAGCGCCAGGCGGAACTGCTCCCGGTCCAGCACGTCCACCGCCGCCAGCGCCCGGGCGGCATCGGTTAATTCCGAGGTGCCCGCATTGAGGCCCAGGTGGCGCAGCACCGCCACAAAGCGGGCCAGCCTGGTAAAGAATTCGGCAGGCTGAACGGTCCGGCCGGAAAACAATATCCCTTGTTTGCCCATGTTCGCTCCCTCACCGCCGGTTTTTCTCCATTATAACATTTCCTGCTCCGACTTCCTTAGAACAACTGTGTTAACCTGTCCGCCTTCACTCTTTCGCCTGCAGCAGGGCTACAGGGAAGCTTCCCCACACGGCGCCCAGCGGCAGGCAGTGCTCCCCTTCCCCGCCGGGCGCGGCCCGCACCTCCTCCCCGGTAAGCACGTTGTGCCAGCAGCGGGGAGTCCCGGCGGGCAGCAAAAGACAGGTGCCTTCCCACAGCGCCGCGTCCGGGAGCAGCTTGGTGCCGGGCAGCGCGCCGCCGTCCCGTACCTGCAGCCGGGCCAGCAAGCGGGGCACCGCCGCCAAAACCCAGGTGTTTTCCATGTGCCGCGCCAGGGCGCACGCGTTTTCCCGGCGCGGGCCCGTAACCTGCACGGGCAGGTACCGGCCGGAGGCAAACAGCCGGCGCATATTCCGGCGGCAGTGAAGGGCTTTGTATGTGAGGTAAAGCTTCACCCGGCCGTCCATCCAGGTCTGCAGCAGCTCCCGCACCAGCCCCAACCGGTCCCCCTTTTCCCTCTCCTGCAGCGCGGCCAGCATGCGCCGCCTGGTCTCGTAATCCACCGGGCGGCGGTTATCCGGGTCCACCAGGCTGAAATTCCACAGCTCCATGCCCTGGTAAAAGTCGGGGACCCCCGGCGCAGTTACCTTGAGCAGCACTTGGGCCAGCGAATTCAAAGCCCCGTAGTAAGCCGTTATTTTCTGCAGCTGCAAAAAGTCCGCCAAAAACGGGTTTTCGCCACCTGGCTCCAACACCGTCATGACGAAGTTTACCAGCGCCTCCTCGTAGTCGGTGTCGGGCTTGCTCCACTTAGTGTATACCTTGGCCTCCCGGGCCGATTTCACCAGATAACCTCGCAGGCGCTCCTTGAACGAAGGTATCTCATCCGGGTTGAAAGGCCAGGTGCCCACCAGCGTCTGGTAAATCAGCAGCTCGGTGTTGCCGTCGGGCACGGGCTGCCCGTTGACCACGGGCTTGGCGGGCCAGTTCCACTTCCGCCAGCATTCCAGGTGTTCCGCCCACAGGGCGGGTATTTCCGAGAGCACGTTGATGCGCATGCGCACGTCCTCGCTGCGCTTGGTATCGTGGGTGGACGTGGTGTTCATGGCATGGGGCCAGCGCTCCTGCCTGGCGCTGTTAAACCGGTGGAACTCCTCCACCGGTATACCGGTGGTATGGGGCTCGCCCCCCACCTCGTTGAGGGACACCAGCCGGTTATAGACATACAAGGCGGTGTCTTCCAGCCCCTTGGCCATAATGGGACCGGTAAACTGCTGCCAGCGCATGACGAACCGCAGCCAGGCCCGGCGCTGTTCCGCGGTGTGATATTGCTGGAACTCCAGCAGCAACACGCGGCGCAAAAATTCCAGGGCCGGGCCGGTGGCGCGGTGCCTCTTTGCAGCAGCGGCAACGGCGCGTTCTATGTAAGCCCGGTCCCGGTCCGCCACCGCAAAACCGCGGATGTAAGTCCGGTACACCGGGAAACAGGCGGTAACTTCCACCAGGGTCTCCTCCAGCTGCCGCAGCGTAAGGTCGTGGCCAAACCTGTCCTGTTCCGCCAGGCGGCCCAGCTGCCGCACCAGGGCGCGCACCTCGCCGCCGAAAAGGTCGGCCATGACCCGCCGCTTCCGGGCGTAGACCACCTTGGCAAAGTCTGCTTCGGAACCGTGCAGGCGGGCGTATATCTTGTCCAAAACTTCAATTCCCCGCCGGTCAACGAAAAGTTCGTTGACCGTTTTTAAAAAGTCGTAGCCGGTGGTACCGTAAACCGGCCAGTCAACCGGGAGTTCCTCGTCTCCGCTGAGTATTTTCTCCACCAGCACGTAAAAGCCGGGACCGCCTTTTTCAGCCAGGCTTTCCTGCAGCCGGTCCAGGTAGCCCTGCGGGTCGAACAGCCCGTCCACGTGGTCGATGCGCAGCCCGGTGACCTTGCCTTCCGCAACCAACTGGAGGACCAGTCCGTGCGTGGCGTGAAAAACGCGCTCGTCTTCCGCCCGCAGCGCTACTAGCTCGCTGATGTTAAAAAACCGCCGGTAATTTATTTCCTGGTGGGCCACCCGCCAGAAAACCAGCCGGTAGGCTTGTTCCTGCAGCAGCTGGTCCAGCAGGTCGACGTCGTGGAGGCCGGCGTGCGGCACGTCGCCCGCAAGTTGCCGGGAGGCGGGGCCGGAACGGGGGTTGAGCGGGAAGGACTTGTCGTGGTAGCGGACGGCGTAACCGTCTTCCGCCCGCACCAGCTGAATCTCCCCGTTCTCCAGCGCTTCCCCGTAGGGGGAGCCCAGCACGGGCACCATGACCTTGCCGGCCAGCCCCGGCCTGGGTGGCTGCCAGTCAATGTCAAAATAGTCCGCGTAAGGAGAATCCGGCCCGTTTTGCAGCACATCCTTCCACCACGGGTTATCGCTGTCGGCAGCCATGTGGTTGGGCACAACGTCCAGCAGCAGTCCCATGTCGTGCCGCCGCAGGGCTGCCGCCAGGCTGTCAAAGGCTTCTTTTCCCCCCAGTTCCGGATTCAACCGGTCCGGGCGCGTCACGTCGTAACCGTGCTCGCTGCCCCGCCTGGCCTGCAGCAGCGGGGAAGCGTATATGTCGGTCACTCCCAGCGCGTGCAAGTACGGCACCAGCGCGGCGGCGTCTGCCAGGCGAAAACGCGGGCTGAACTGGAGCCGGTAGGTAGCTGCTGGGATCCGGGCGCCGGACATGCTTAGACCCTCCTTTGTAGTACCTGCAGCTTGTCCCCGAGGGAATGGAAGCGTTCAAGCCAGCGGCGGCCGTCCCCGTTACCTTGTTCCGCCCTGCTCCGGAAGCCGGGATAAACGGTCTGCAGCAGCCGGTAATAAACGTTTTGCGCCTTCCAGAGGTTGACATCGAATGGCAGCGAGCGCGCCAGGCCGGCCAAGACATCCAGATCGACCAGCAGGGATATGTTGGCAGGATCGCCGCCGAGCAGTTCCACCAGCCGCTGTATATTTTTTTCCAGCACGTAAC
>CAJYBN010000052.1 GCA_913064925.1 uncultured Peptococcaceae bacterium | reverse complement strand
CATAGGTCGTTTTCCCGGGCCAGACGTCGAAGACCATTTTTAAGGTCTGGTAATTGGGATTGTAGTGTTTATTGGGTCTGTCCGGGTCCCCCGGGTCATTGCCGATGACCTGGTACATCCCCGGCACCATCCCCGAGGGGGTAGGTACGTTGCGGGTATAGGTGGAAGGCAGCAGCACTTCAAAAATACCGTTAATATCCGAGTGCACCGTGGTTATCAACCTGCCGGTAAAGTCCCGGATGCCCACCGGGGTATTGGGGATACCCCTTTTTTCACCGAAGTAAATAAAATTGGGGTCGGTTTCCAGGTTAACGTCGTCCAGCAAAAATCCCACGATGCGGCCGGGAACGGGGACATCGGTATACAGGAAAAAGTCCGCTGTGGCGTTCATCCCTGCCACGACCTCTACCACTTTTTTGTATATATCAAAATCCGGAGGCGTGGTGGAAAGATACGGGGGAGGCGGCATGCGAACCAGGGAAGTGCTTACAAACTCGTCCCCCTGGTCCGTATTGGTGGAGCCATCTTTATCCAAAACTTTGTATCCGGCAGGCGGTACCACTTCCACGATGTACGTGCCGGCAGGGAGCGGTTTTTCCACCGCATCGGGGTGCCCGTAGTAGGGGTCCCAATAAGTTTCAAAGGCATAACCGCCGTCAAACACGCCGGGCCTGATCTGGTTAGAGATGCTTGGCACTTCGGTACATTTCTCGTCAGGGTTGCCGTCGGGATCCAGGCAGCCCGTGGGATGTTCCCAGGCATCGGTGGTAACGGTATTGATCAGGTCTCCTTGGATCACCTTACCTTCCGCATCCGTGACCGCCTGATAAAGGTTAATGGTTACGTTGGGGATCCCGGGCTCGTATTCTTCGGCCACCGCATACCTGGGGTCGGTCTCGTTGCGCATGGTTGCGTAAAAAACTATGCCGGAAATGCCGCCGGTTTCTCCCCTGCCGTACAGCCTTTTCCCCCAGTCAATCCGGTTGGTTTTGGCCGCCCAGGTGATCTCGGCGAGGGTCAGGGCACCAGGATGAGTCTCGGAGCACCTGACGTAATTGCCGCGGGCGTCCCGGCACAAAGCAGCCGGGTTGGCAGGATTAGATACCGGGATGCCGTAATCCGGAGTAGCTGCAGCCCCTGTGCGGCCCAGGCGGGTAAAACCCACCTCGGCCACGGCAAAGCGCTCCAGTTCAAAGACCTCGCTCAACTCGTAATTGCCGTGCATATCCGTTATGGTGCTGTACTGAATGCTGCCGTCTTTAAAGCGAGTGTTTACTTCCACATTGGGAATACCGCGCTCCCCTGGGTCGCGCACACCGTTGCCGTTGAGATCGTTAAAGACCGTACCCTTGATATAGCCATACCACCTGGGAATGCCGATATCGCCCATGTTTACGGTTTCGCCCGGGCCTACCTGTACGGTTCGGAAGGAGATAATGTGATCCAGCGGTTCGTCCCAAATGGCCATCTGGTAAAGTCCCGGCGGGACGTTCTCAATGGCAAAGTTACCGTTACTGTCGCCACGCCCGGTATAAATCTGCTGGTCATTGGCCCCGATGTCGCTGAGCGCTATCCAAGGCCGATCCACCGGGTCCCCCAGGGTCAGCGGTTTAAAAGGCGGGATAAACTCAATGATGGTGCGCACCCTACCTGTAATTATCCCGGTTTCCCAGGGGCGGGGCGGTCTAAATTCCATAGGCCTTACAAATCCTATCCATACCAGGGACATCTTGAAGCCTTCCCGGGGGCTGTAACCGTCGTTACCTTCCTCAATCCAGACATCTATGGTATGGGTTCCTTCAATGGTAGTCGTTTGAATCCAATCGGTGCCGTCCGGCGGGATGGCCTGCACCCCGTATTTGCCAGGAGGAAGGTTTTCGATGAGCGCGTCCCCATTGCCGTCGGTCAGTATTTTCCCCCCGGTACCCGGAATGGAGATGGGCATGCCGGAATGCAAAATCAAGTTGCCAGACTCGTCCCGTTCATATTCTGTGCCCAGCGGGTTGCCGAAATAATCTACCGTTACCTCGCCAACCGCGTCCTCAATAATGATCCGGAAACCTTCCAACCCGCTCTCCAGCGGGACATCATCCTCGCCGTTAACCGGGTTGTTGTCGTGAAAGACGTGCACCCTGATTTTGGACAGCGGCAGCGGGTTGGGGTGCAATGCAACTTCTATTGTTTTGTCGGTACCGCCCATTGTTACCCAATTGCCGCCCATCTTATAGCGGGGGGCCAGGACCGAAACCAGGTATTTGCCGTTGGGCAGCGACACCACCGGCTCTGCAGTATCCGAAGCTTCTCCCGCAGCCACCACCGGGCTGTGGCTGGCCCCGGGCTTTAATGAAGGAAATAGACTCGGGTCCCGTTCTTCCTCAGGAAGGTCAACTTGGGGGTCGCCGACGTTATTTTCGTTAACAATAAATTTAAACGCCGGAATGGCAACCCCGGTAACAACATCTTTGACTACAACGGTAAGATTGGCGTTGGCTCTTGTTCCATCGCGGCAACCGTTTACCTGACAAACAGGCTCCTCACTTGGATTTTTTTTCATGTAACAACCTCCTCGAGCCCGACTAAAAAGAAAAAAGTTCTATACTATGTTATGAATCTAATTGATATAATGACAATGTTTGCCATAGGATATCATTACCGCGAAGTTAGTTTCGCCAAAGCCAACACCGATTAATGACGACGTTAAAGTTAACGAGAATATTGGTACTGTCTCTTTTGCTGCTGACTTTGAAAACCAAAAGATGATGATATTATGCAAACTTGTAAAGCCTGGCAAGAAAAAAGACTTCTTCATATCAGGACCACATACTTACGTGCAGCTTCGCCAGGTGGCCGAGTTTTTTGGCCATAAGGTTCAATATAACCATGACAAGTATACTGTTTATATTGACTAATCTTTTGCCGGGCCCCGGGATTGTCCCGGGGCCAATAGCACCAATTTGCAGACCGCACCGGCGCCCTTTGAGTGGCCGCTGGTGGAAACCCAGGTATAAAAGCACAAAACCCCCGGCCAACGGGGGTTTTCATGTTAAATATTAATACTCAATAACCGGCGATTCAGTAAGCACCTCGCGGAGGAAACTAATTTTTTGTTTCTGTACAGCAAATTCCTCGGGAGTATAAGCCAGAGGTTCAATGGGTTCCATAATGTCCGCAATGGCACGGCCCAGCAGGGCACAGCGTTCCATAAAATCTAACCCATTGAAGTCATTGGAGATGACAACCAAGTCGATATCGCTGTGCTCCCCGGCCGTACCCTGGGCCTGGGAACCAAACAATATAATTTTTTCCGTTTTAACACCTTGCTTTGCCAATGCTTTCTTAAACGCCGTTATAATCTTTTCAACCTCGGATCCTTGGCTATGCATTTTATCACATCCTCTGTCTTCAATAAATACTCCCTTGCAATAGTATCGGCTAATGCCAACTTTAGCAATCTGATAAGGTTATGTATTTTGGGCGGGGTTTTCCCGGTTGATATGCAAACCAATGCCTTCAATGCTTTCTCGATGGCTAGATGGCACATATAAACAGTGTAAATATACCTGCCGGTTTTATACATATCCCTGGCGGTCATTAAGTCATATTCGGATTGTACCAGCCATTCGGAGGGATCCGGTACCATACAGTTTTTTCCACCTCTAAAAGTAATTTTAACATACTAACCAAGCCAAAATCAATGAAATTAGCTGGCAACAGCTTTATTTTATTATCAATTCAGGAGGTGCTTGCAAATGCGGCTTGATGTACAGTCGTGAGGAAGAAGAACAGGCGGCAGCTTCCCGCACATGCCCGGGTACCCGACAAGCCGGCCAATATAACAAGGGCAGGCCGCCCGGCGGCCGGGCAGCCTGTCCCTGTTGTCGCGTTTTTCCGTTTTCTAGGCCTGCTCCTCCAGCACCGCGGCGCAGCGGGGGCACACATCCGGGTAACGGGCGTCGCTGCCCACCGCCTCGTGGTACATCCAACAGCGGGCGCACTTAGCTCCCGCCGCCCGGGAAACGCCCACCGCCAAACCGGGCACGTCGTCCGCCGCGAGCGCGCCGGCCGACCTTTCCGCCAGCGGGTGCACGGTGACCCCGGACACGATAAACAGCACCGGCAGGTCCGCGGCCAGCGGCTCGGCAAACCCGCGCCACTCTTCGTCCAAGTACAGGTGCACCCTGGCTTCCAGAGAATTGCCGATCACCTTTTCCTGGCGGGCCCTTTCCAGCGCCCGGGTGACCATGCCGCGCAGCTTCATCAGGCGGTTCCACTTTTCCTCCAGGGCCGGGTCCAGGTACTTTTCCTCGGGCTGCGGCATATCGGTGAGCTGCACGCTGGCGGGCGCTCCTTCTTCCTTGGGCAGGTAGCGCCAGATTTCCTCGGTGGTGAAGGCCAGGATGGGCGCCAGCAGGCGCACCAGCGCGTGCAGCGCTTCGTACATCACGGTCTGCGCGGAACGGCGGGCGGGGGCATCCGCTTTTTCGCAGTACAGCCGGTCCTTGATAATGTCCAGGTACTGGGCGCTCATGTCCACGGTGCAGAAATGGTGCACGGCGTGGTACACCACGTGGAACTCGTACTCGCGGTAGGCCTTCAGCACCCGCTCGATCAAGCGGTGCAGCTTCAGCAGCGCCCAGCGGTCGATTTCCGGCATCTGCTCGTAGGACACGGCGTCGCGCCCGGGCGTAAAGTCGTAAATGTTGCCCAGCATGAACCGGCAGGTGTTCCTGATCTTACGGTAGGACTCCGTCAGCTGCTTGAGAATTCCCTGGGAAACAGCCAGGTCGCCCCGGTAATCGGCCGACGAAACCCACAGCCGCAAGATGTCGGCACCCATCTGCTTGATCACTTTCAGGGGGTCCACCACGTTGCCCAGCGACTTGCTCATCTTGCGGCCGTGTTCATCCACCACAAAGCCGTGGGTGAGCACCGCCCGGTAGGGGGCGCGGCCGGTTACGGCCACGGAAGTGCTCAGCGACGAGTTGAACCAGCCGCGGTGCTGGTCGCTGCCCTCCAAATAGAGGTCCGCGGGCCAGCTCAGCTCGGGCCATATTTCCGGCTCGTCCAGCACGGCCAGGTGGCTGGAACCGCTGTCGAACCACACGTCCATGATATCGGTTTCCTTGCTGAACTCCCGCGCGCCGCAGGCCGGGCAGGCCAGCCCCGGCGGCACCAGGTCCGCGGCCTCCCTGGCGAACCAAACGTCCGAGCCGTGTTCCCGGAACAACTTCTGCAGGTGGCTGATGGTCTGGTCGTTGATGATCTCCTTGTTGCAGGAGTTGCAGTAAAAGATGGGAATGGGCACGCCCCAGGTGCGCTGGCGCGAAATGCACCAGTCGCCGCGGTTGGCCACCATGTTGTAGATCCTGTCCCGCCCCCAGGCCGGAATCCAGCACACCTGGTCGATGGCTTCCAGGGCCGCCCGGCGGAACCCCTCGATGGAGGCAAACCACTGCTCGGTGGCCCGGAAAAACACCGGTTTTTTGCAGCGCCAGCAGTGCGGGTACTGGTGGTTGACAACGTCCTCTTTCACCAGCGCGCCGGTTTCCCGCAGCGTCTGCAGTATGCCCGCGTTAGCCTCGTAATACAGCTGGCCGGCGAATTTACCGCCCTCCTCGGTAAAGCGGCCCCGGCCGTCCACCGGCGAAAAAACTGGCAGGTCGTACTTGAGGCCCACCAGGTAATCCTCGTGGCCGTGCCCGGGCGCGGTGTGCACGCAGCCCGTGCCGGCCTCCAGGGTGACGTGGTCGCCCAGAATGACCAGCGAGGTCCGGTCCTCAAAGGGGTGACCGCAAACTACCCCCTCCAGTTCCCGGCCCTTGTAGGCGCCTGCTTCCCGGCCGCCGGCCAGCCCGGTTTCCCGGAAGAAGAAATCCTTCAGCTCGCGGGCCAGGAGCAGTTTCTCCCCGCTGCATTCCACCAGCACGTAGTCGAAGTCCGGGTGCAGGCAGATGGCCAGGTTGGCCACCAGGGTCCAGGGGGTAGTGGTCCATATGACCACGTAGGTGTCCTCTTCGGGCAATATCCCCTTGCCGTCTCGCACGGGAAACTTAACGTAAATAGAAGGCGATTTCTTGTCGGTGTATTCCACCTCGGCCTCGGCCAGGGCGGTTTCGCAGGTGGCGCACCAGTAAACGGGCTTTAAGCCCTTGTAAATATAGCCTTGCTTGGCCATCTCGCCGAATACGCCGATTTGCCTGGCCTCGAAATGGGGCATCAGGGTGAGGTAAGGGTGCTCCCAGTCCCCGCGCACCCCCAGCCGCTTGAATTCCTCGCGCTGCACGTCCACGAACTTCAGCGCGTATTCCCTGCACTGGCGCCGGAATTCCACGGCATCCACCGCGTGCCGGTCAATGCCCATGTTCTTGATGGCCTGCTGTTCAATGGGCAGCCCGTGGGTATCCCAGCCGGGCACATAAGGAGCGTCGTAGCCCGCCATGGAATGAAACTTCACCACGATGTCCTTGAGCACCTTGTTCAGGGTCGTTCCCAGGTGAATGTGCCCGTTGGCGTAAGGCGGGCCGTCGTGCAGGATGAACTTGGGCCGGCCCTTGTTTTTTTCCTGCACCCGGCGGTAAATGTCCATCTCGTCCCAGAACTTGATTATTTCCGGTTCCCGCTGCGGCAGGTTGCCCCGCATGGGAAAATCGGTTTTTGGTAAGTTAAGGGTTTTTCCATAGTCCATTTGACCACACCTCTGCTTTTGCGTGATAGTTGGGCAGTAAAAATAAAAACCGTCCCCTAAGGGACGGAAATTTTCCGCGGTACCACCCTAATAGGCCCGGCGGCGCAAAAAACCTGCGACCGGACCCGCTTTATCCGTTAACGGCGGCTGCCGGAGCGGCTTAGTTTCCCAGCGGATTTCAGCCGTCGCCTCCCGGGTGATTTTCAACGGCTCCGGCTGTACCCGGCTCGCACCCGCCCCGGGCTCTCTGCCCAGCCCCGCCGTTTACTCGTCCCGTTCACCGGCTTTAACTCGTTATATTTACTTCAACTATGGTATTATATATAAAAACGGTAATTTCGTCAATATTGCAGCTTTTTTCGCACCTCTTCCGCCGTCACTCCCTCGATGCGAAGCGTTTTATTGCGGCCGGTGCGGCCCTGCACAACCGCCACCCTGCTTTTGGGCACGCCCAGCAGCTCGGCTATGAAAGCGCAGCAAGCCTTGTTGGCGGCACCCTCCACCGGCGGCGCGGTGAGGCGCACCTTCAGGGCTCCGTTCAGCAGGCCGGCCACCTGGTTGCGGGCAGCCCTGGGCTGCACGCGCACCTTGATGGTTACCCCGCCGCCGTCGCTTTTTACCTGCAGCATACCGCTAACCCGCCGTCCCGCCGGCTGCTTCCCCGCCGCCTGCCGCCTCTTCTTCCGCTTCCTTCGCCGCTTCAGGCAGGGAGCCTTCCCCTGCGCCGGCGGCGGCCCGGCCGGCGGCCGCTTCCGCCCACCCAGAGCCGGCGCCGTTCAGCACCCCCAGGGCTTCCTCCGCCTGGTGCTCCAACAGGCTGAGCTGCGCCTCCAGGAACGAGCGGAATTTAGCTCGAAAAACGCGGGCCTGTTTTTCCAAAAAACGGTACTCGTCCATGATGGCCCGCACCCGTTCCTCGGCCTCCCTGATCCTGTACCTGGCCCGCTCCCTGGCTTCCTGTAGGGTGCGTGCCGCCTGCTCCTCTGCCTCGCCGATGATTTTTTCGGCCTGCAGGCGCGCCTCTTCCAACATCACGTTCGCTTCCTGGCGGGCGTTCTGCTGCAGGTCTTCCGCGTTTTTCTGCGCCATGATGACGGCGTCCTTGATTATCTTTTCCATTTCCTCGTAACGAGACTTGGCCGCTTCGCTGGCTTCCAGTTTTTCCTTCAGGGTTTGGTTTTCCAGTAAAAGAGCTTCGTAATCCTGTACCAGCTGGTCCAGGAACTGGTCCACTTCTTCCTCGTTGTAGCCCCGGAAAGAACGCTTAAATTCTTTTTTTTGTATATCCAGGGGGGTGAGCACTCCAACCACCTCCGATCCCAACCCGCGGCGGTCCGGCGCCTCGTTCCCGGCAGGCGCGGTTTCACAGCCTTTTCAGCAACAGGCCGATGCGGTCCTTTCTGGTTTTGCCGCCCGTTTGCTGAATTTCCAGCCGCCCTCGCCCCCGGGCGGAAATCACGTCCCCTGGCCCGACGGCGGCGGACGGGTCCTGGCAGGGGCGCCAGTTTAAATATATTTTCCCGGCGGCGATTTCCCGGGCCATTTTGCTGCGCGACATTTGAAAACCCTGCGCGGCAACGGCGTCCAGGCGCATCGAAGGCACCGTCACTCTGATTTCCCGGCCCCGGGCCGGGGGCGGCGTCACTTCTTCCCGGCTGATCTGCCGCACCGTAACCCGCACCCGGCCCACCCTGGTCAGCTCGGCCCGGATATAGCCGGCCACTTCGGCGGCAGCCACAACCTGCGCGCCCTCCTCGCCGGCGATGATGTCGCCCAGCTTCTCCCGCCGCAGGCCCAGGCCCAGCAGCGCGCCCAGGTAATCGCGGTGCCCAGCGGCGCCGAAACGAAAGTTGCCCCGGATGGCCAGGAAGGCCAGCCCGGCATCCAGCTCCGCTACGGGCCAGAAATCCGGGTAAATGACCACCCTGGCCCGTTCCGCCCCGGGATACCCGCCGTCCGCCGCAGCCGCCAGGCCCGGTATGGATGCCGCCGCCCGCATGATCAGCCCGCAGCTGAAGGGATCGTGGAAATCAGTCACCCGGGGGCGGTTGGTTTTGAGCACCGCGCTGCCCATATCCAGGGCCCGGGCCAGTATTTCCCGGTCTTCCGGGGAGGTTGCCGCATTTAACAGCTCATCGCGGTGCGCCGCCGCCATGTCAGAATATACCCACCGACATGAGCAGGTTGACCAGCAGCCGGCGTAAAAGTTCCAGGGCGAAAAAGGCCACGATGGGCGAAAAATCGAACATGCCGACCGGCGGAATAATGCGCCGGAAAAAACCCAGCACCGGTTCGGTGCTCTCGTATATAAATCTCACCACAGGCTGGTAGGGATTCACCCGGATCCAGGAAAGAATAATGCGGATAATTATCAGCCAAGTGTAAACCTGGAAAGCAACGTTTATTACCGTAATAACTCCGATACCCATAAGTCACCCCGTATCATTATTTGTCTTCGCCCGAAAGCTGCCGGGAGCGCCGGCTGGCCATTTCCACCGCCCGGCCCAGGGCGGCCCGCACGCCGCCTTCCTCCAGGGCAAATAATCCCTCGATGGTGGTGCCGCCGGGCGTGGTCACCATATCCTTCAGCGCGCCGGGATGCCGCCCCGTTTGCAGGACCATCCCCGCCGCGCCCAGCATGGTCTGGGCCGCCAGGGTCTGGGCGACATCGCGCGGCAGCCCCATGCGCACCCCGGCATCAGCCAGCGCCTCGATGATGACATACATGTAAGCCGGGCCGCTGCCGCTCAAACCGGTAACGGCGTCCATCATGCCTTCTTCCACCGCCACCGCCCGGCCCACTGCACTAAACAGCTCCAGGGCCATTTCCCGGTGGCGCTCCGCAGCCCACTTGCCGCAGCAAATCGCCGCGGCCCCCATGCCCACCAGCGCCGGGGTGTTGGGCATCACCCGCACCACCGGCACACGAGCCGAAAAAAATTTTTCTATGTACGACGTGGTTATGCCCGCGGCAATGGAAATGACAGTATGGCCTTCGCCGAACAGGCCGCCGGTTTCCGCCAGCACCCGGCCCAGCACGAAAGGCTTCACCGCCAGGATGACCGTGTCCGCAGCGCCCACCAGCGCCGCGTTATCCCGTGCCACCCCGACTCCGTACTTTTCCCGCAGGTAGGCCGTGCGCTCGGCCTTGACGTCGCTGACCAGCACGTTGGCCGGCGACAGCAGCCCGTTTCCGGTAAACCCAGCAATCAGCGCCTCGGCCATGGCTCCGCCGCCGATAAAACCCACCTTGTTTGTCAACTGGGGCATAAACAAAACACACCTTCCGCTTTTCACTTCATCCAGGAAAAAATACCCTTGTCTTTAAATCGTTCCTCCATTTCACTGTCTATGTCTATGTTGCTGGGCACGAATAGAAATATACCCTTGCCCACTTTTTGCATGCTGCCGTTCAGCGCGTACGTGGCGCCGCTGGCGAAATCCACCACCCGCTTGGCCAGGTCGGGTTCCGCCTGTTCCAGGTTCACGATCACGGGACGCCTGTTCTTGAGGTTATCGGCAATGGCCTGCACGTCATCGAAGCTGGAAGGCTCTAGAACCACTACCCGCACCTGCCGCTGCGCGTGCAGGCTCACCACCTGGCCCTTGTTTTTCCTCGGCTTCTGCTGTATGGCCGTGTCTTCCCCGGCTAAGTAGCTCTCCTGCTCCTTGTCCTCTTCCAGCGGCTCCTCTTCAAAACCCATGAAGTTCAGTACCCTGTCCACCAGTTTTTTGGCCACTTTGACCACTCCTCTTTTAATATATGCGGGCACCGAATATCGCCGTGCCCAGGCGCAGCATATCGGAACCTTCCTCCACCGCCACCTCGAAGTCGTTGGTCATACCCATGGACAGGTGGTTTAACCGCACGCGGGGCACCCGCCCGTCCAACCGCCGGGCCAGCCGGCGCAGCTCGCGGAAAACCGGCCTGACCTCTTCCGGGTCCTCGACGTACGGGGCGATGGTCATCAGCCCGCATACCTCGACCCGCTCCAATTCCTGCAGCGCTACCAGGAAATCGGGCAATTCGGCGGGACTGACGCCGAACTTGCTTTCCTCGCCGGCCACGTTGACCTGTACCAGCGCCCGCGTAACCACGCCCAGCCTGCCGGAACGCCGGTCAATCTCCCGGGCCAGGTGCAAACTGTCCAGGGAATGTACCAGTTCCACCCGGCCCACCACGTGTTTTACCTTGTTGGTCTGCAGGTGCCCGATCATGTGCCAGCGCACACCCGCGGGCAGTTCAGCCATCTTGGCCGTCATTTCCTGCACGCGGTTTTCCCCCAGGTCCGCGATTCCCGCCTTTAGGGCTTCCTTGATGCTGGGCACCGGGACCTGCTTGGTAACGGCAATAATTTTTATTTCCCGCGGGTCGCGGCCGGCCCGCGCAGCGGCCAGGCGCACCCTTTCCCTCACCCGGTGCAGATTTTCCCTTACGCCCAAAAGATCATCCTCCATCTCCCAGCCTGGTGCCGTCCCGCACCCAGCGCGGGTTGCTGATATAGCGAACGGTGCTGCTCAAATGACCGCCTTCTATGGATACCTTACCCTCCAGGCGGTCTGTCACCGCCACGGGAATCCAGCGTACCACTTGCTTGACTACCACGTAAATACCCGGCTGGCCTTCCTGAAAAACAATGGCCCCTTCTGGCACCAGCCAGCCCGCCAATCGCCGGGTCACCAGCTGCATGGACACCCGCCGCCGGTGCACCAGGTCCGCCGGGTAATCCCCGGTTTCCACCAGCAGGGCACGCCGGCCGCCGAATTCCCGGACTTCCTTGACGCGGCCCACCAATTCCCGGCCCTCCAGAAGCAAGCGCACTGCCGCTCCTACGGGCGGTGCCGGTTCCGGCGCGTTTTCCATCTCCACGTAAAGGAGCAGCGGCTGCAGGTTATCCACCACTTTGCCGATAAACTGGCCGCTTTGCACCTCTGCGCCTGTTTTCGGCTGAGGCAAGCGGGTCTTGATTTTTTCCACCGCCCCCATGTCCAGCACGTCCAAGGCCCCGGGGACAAGCAAATTTTCCAGGCCGTCCAGGTGTGTGCAAAAAACCCCAGCCCGGGGACTGTAAAGAGTTTTGCATGTGATTCCCTGAATTTCGGCCAGCGGCGCGCCCACCCGCAGTCGCTCGCCGTCCCGCACCAAAAGGTGCAGCTTCCCGGGCACTGGAGCTTTAATTAACTCCTCCTGCTTGATCAACAACCCCTGAACCGGAACGGTTTGCGTTATTTCGTCGTGGGCGAGAAAGCGCACGTCCAGCAGGTGGTGCAGAACGGCACTTTTCGCCCAGGCCAGAGCGCTCCAAACGCCCCAGCCGGCCAACGCCAGCAAACAAGCTAAAACCGCCACCGCGGGAATAAACCGGCTGGGGCGAATTCTGTACCTAGCCACACCGTACCCCGCCAAATTACTTTTGCTACTTAATTTACTACCCCGCCAACCGCCAATTTCCTGCCTCGCCGGCAAAAAAACAAAGCTGCGCTTCAGCTGCGGGAGTGTTGACAAAGGACTGGCGTGCGCGTCCTGCGCGCGCCCCCCGGTTTCGCTCCTTCGCTTCGCCAAGAGTTGTTACCCGGTGCGCCGTACGTCGTTCGCTCGAGGAACAAAAGCACCTGCAATGGCTCATTTGGCAGTTTCAGCTGCGGGCGGGTGGCGATAAGGGCAGGAATACGGAAAAAACTGTGCCCTTGCCCACGGTGCTTTTCACTTCCACCCTGCCCCCGTGCCCCTTGACGATATGCTTGACAATGGCCAGTCCCAGCCCGGTGCCGCCCCGTTCCCTGCTGCGGGCCTTTTCCACCCGGTAAAATCTTTCAAAAATGCGGGGCAGGTTCTCCGCCGGTATGCCAACACCGGTGTCCGACACATCCAGCCTAACCTCATCGCCTTCCACGGAAGCGCTCAAACTCACGCTACCGCCGGGCGGGGTGAACTTGATGGCGTTGTCCACCAGGTTGATCAGCACCTGGGCCAACATGTCCGGGTCGCCGTACAACGGCGGCAGGCGCGGCGGCAAGTTGACCCGGAAATCGATTTCCTTGTCCTCGGCACGGGTACCGCAAATGGTCAACATCCTGTCCACCAGCGTGTCGATTTCCACCCGCTGCCACCGGTGCACCATGCGCCGTTCCTCTATCCGCGAGAGATCCAGCAGCTCGTTCACCAGCTTGGAAAGCCGCCGGGTTTCCTTGGCAATTATTTCTAAAAAGTACCTGGTCATCTTTGGATCCTCCGTGCCGCTTTCCAGCAGCGTTTCCACGAATCCCTGAATGGAAGTGAGGGGTGTTCTTAGCTCATGGGAAACATTGGCTACAAACTCGCTGCGCATTTGCTCCATGCGCTTGCGCTCGGTAATGTCCCGCAGCAGTACCACCGCCCCGCCCTGGCTGCTGCCGTCCAGCGGCGTGGCCCGCAACATGAAGATGCGCGGTTCCGGGGAGGGGATGTTTATCTCCCGGGACAGCGGCTTGTTGCTGTCCTGCACCATTTGCATAACCGGGTGAAGGTCAAAACTGCATAACACTTCCGTTATGTTTTTGCCCGTGTACTCCGCCCGGTTGATGCCCAGCATGGCTTCCACAGCGGGGTTCATCATGATAATGCGCCCTTCGCGGTCCAAGGCAATGACCCCATCGGCCATGCTGTTCAATATGGCCTGGGCGCGGTTTTTTTCCTCGGTGATTTCTTCAATGGTAACCCGCAGGCGCGCTGCCATGTCGTTGATGCTCCTGGCCAGGTCGCCGATCTCATCCCGGGTAAAAATGTTGATTTGCCGGTCCAGGTTTCCCTGGGCCATTTCCCGAGAAGCAGTGATAATCACATTCAACGGCTTGATCACCCGCCGGTAGAGCACCCAGGCCAAGCTTACGGCAAAGGGCAAAGCCACGGCAATGGCACCCACGATGCTGACTTTTTCCACGGCGTAAAGCTTCAAGATGGCAAAGAAAATCAGCAGCATAAAAAAATAACTGGCCACCGGGCGCCAGCCGATACCTTGAAACGCACGCCAGATGTTCAACTGGATACCTCCCTGAACCGGTAACCCACCCCGCGCACTGTTTCAATGTACTGGGGCATACCGGGGTATTTTTCCAGTTTTTGCCGCAAATGCCTGATGTGCACGTCCACGGTACGGGAGTCGCCGACGAAGTCGTAACCCCATATCTTTTCCAGCAGCTGCTCGCGGGTAAATACCTTGCCCGGCTTGCTGGCCATGTACCGCAGCAGCTCGAATTCCTTGGGGGTCAACTCCTGCCGCTCGCCGTCTACCAGCACCTCGAACCTTTCCTGGTCGATAACCAGCCGGCCCAGGTTTATTCTTTTTCCCGCGCCGGCCTCCTGCTCCCTGTTTTCGCTTTCCATCTGCAGCCAGCGCAGCCTGGCCTTGACCCGGGCCACTAATTCCCGCGGGCTGAATGGCTTGGTCACGTAATCGTCGGCCCCTATTTCCAGGCCCAGTATTTTATCTAATTCGTCACCCTTGGCGCTAAGCATGATGACCGGGATGTTCCTGGTTTCCTTGTCCTGCTTCAACTGCCGGCACACTTCCAGGCCGTCCATGACGGGTAGCATGATGTCCAAGATGATTAAATCGGGATCGCCGGAGCGCGCCTGCTTGACCGCCTCCTCGCCGTCGTACGCCGTGATTACCTGAAAGCCGTCCCGCTCCAGGTTGAATTTGATCAGCTCCACAATGTGTTTTTCATCATCCACCACCAGTATCTTATACATGGCTCAT